>JBNMHW010000011.1:0-50299 GCA_050872965.1 bacterium
AAAGATCAGCGTGTCCTCTCCCTGCTCCAGATAGGTCAGCACATCCGCCAAGGCTTTTCTGTTCGGATTTCTGGTACGAATGTAAGTGTATTTCTTCTCCGCATAGCTTTTCTCAACATCATCGAGATTGCCCATATTAAATGCACTCGTCATAAATAATGGAAATGCCTCCGGTGCCAGATCCATTCCATTCACATGATGTCCTTCATACAGGAGTCTCGTCTCCTCATTAAATGTAATGTCGTCAAACTCAAATTTTTCCATACCGATCAACTTCCTTTCCTGTTATATTCATTGTCATGCCACTGTTTCAGTACAATCTCTGTTCTGAATAGCTGCATTATAATATCTATAACAAATAGAGAGTCAACCGTTTTTTTATACAAGCATAAACTGCAGTTCATACGGGCAGTACTTATACGTCTTCAGGTTGTCTTCATGCTCATTTGCGATCACATACGGCGGCAGATCCCTGTCTTTAAAATATTCCCGGATCAGATTCACATTCAGTTCTTCCATATGACGCAGACGGAAACTAAAACACAGATAATCTGCTTCCGGAAACGAAAAGATCTGATCATCCTGCGTGCCATCCGGCGGAAGCTCCGATACATAGATAAAATAATGTGTCGGTCTCCAGTCCCGCCCGATAATGGAATCGTAATCGAGCAGATATCCGTATTGCCGGTGAAAACGATAACCGCGCTCTATATATGCCGTCTTCATCTCAGCCAGATGAACCTCTATATCCTCGATCGTATAATCCCTCGGACACTTTGTATACAGTACATACCTTTCCGGAAAATGAGACATGTGCGGAAGCGCATTGTGGCTCGAATCGGTCAGATAGGTAAAATAGTTGATGTACCAGCCGATATCCTCCTTCTTCATCTGCAGTTCTTCGATCTCACGATCGATCTTTTTTCGCTGCAATTCCAGAAAATGAACGGTCTTATCCACCTTGCCGGCTGTGATGATCTCCTCGATCTCGGCAAGTGAGAGCCCAAAACCTCTCAGATATTTGATCCGGTCTATAACATGAAACTGGCTGAACGTAAAATACCGGTAGCCGGTCTCCTCATTAATATATGCGGGTGAAAGCAACGCACTGTTGGAATAGTTGCGGAGCGTCTGCACCGAGATACCCATGATCTTTGCCGTCTGTCCGATTGAATATAATTTTTCCATTGTATCATCTCCCATTGAATCATCTATCGCACAAAAATAAGGTGCACGGACGGAATCGTCTGTGCACCTTTGCATACTTTTTATAAAATTTTTTCTAATCATATAACATCCACCGGAAAAAGTAAAGATTCTCTTTTCCTGATTGACTCTATAACTGTTACAGATTTTATAATGAAGAAAAAGTAAAGGAGGCATAGCTATGACTTATACCATTACCATTACACGTCAGTTCGGCAGTCTCGGTCGTCCAATCGCCAAACGCCTGTCAGAGCTTCTGGACATTGAATACTACGATCGTGATATTGTTGAGGAAACTTCGAAAAATCTCGGGATCCCGGTATCTGAAATCAGTGATCAGGAGGAATCGGTCAAGAACAACTTTTTCAACATGATCTATCCCTTGGGAACACAGACAACCGCCCAGCAGGATCAGATCTTCCATGAACAGAGCAAGATCATCCAGAGCCTGGCCGCCAAGGAATCCTGTATCATTGTCGGCCGCTGCTCAGATTACATTTTACGAAACAATAAAAACTGCATGAATATCTTTATTTATGCGCCCTACGAAGCGCGTCTGCGCAACTGTGTCGATTATCTGCACATGGACAGCGAAGATGCCGCACGCATGATCAACAAAGTGGATAAAGCCAGAAATAAATACCACAAAACATATGCGGGATTTCTCCCCGGCGATTTTGAATACAAGGAATTGATGATCGACAGCAGCGCTTTCGGCATTGAAGGAACCGCTCTCGTACTCGAACAGACGATCCGCCAGCATTTCGGTCTGGATCATCATCCCGAAAAATAACAGATCCGCTTCTATCATAACTTTTCATAGGTCAGCATCACCGGCATATCGGATGGTGCTGGCCTTTTTCGCCTGCTTCGTATTTTTCTGTTGACAACCCCATTTGGAATCTATATAATTACCAATGTTAATTATTTATGGTAATTACACAGGAGGAAACCATGACAATCGAAAATATAAAAGCACTGCTGGATGCATGCTATCAGGCAAAACGCGTCCGTGAATTGCTCCCGGCACTGCCCAAAGGCGTCACATCATCGTACATTCATTATCTGGATACAATCGAAACGATTGAACGCCGCCATGAGCGGGTAAGAATATCCGACATCAGCGATGCGCTGGATCTCCCGCGTCCAGGCGTGACACGGACGATCAAAGAAATGGAACAAAAAGGATATCTTCAGAAAGAAGCGTCCGATGCAGATGGACGTGTCACCTATCTTACGATCACTGACGCGGGCAGAAAGCTGTCGCAGACATACAATGAACAGTTTTTTTCACAGCTTGCACCACTGCTGGATGATATCACGGATGAAGATGCGGCACGTACCATCCGCACCATCGAAAAAATATATCAGGTCATGTCTGAAAGGAGGATTTCACTTGAATACGAATAAAAATACTGACAAGAAAACGAATTCAGATAAAACAGATTTTACACAGGGCAGTATTTTGAAAAAACTGTCATTATTCATGCTCCCGGTTCTCGGAGCCTTGGTCTTACAGGCCGCCTACGGTGCGGTGGATCTGCTGGTTGTCGGCCAGTTCGGTTCGACAGCCGGGCTCTCTGCTGTCTCTACCGGCAGCCAAGTATTGAATCTCGTCACGTTCGTGGTGACACAGCTGGCCATGGGTGTCACGGTTCTGATCGCCAGATATCTCGGTGAGAAAAAGACCGGTCAGATCGGTGCCGTTCTCGGTGGAGCGGCAATTATATTTCTCATTTTATCCGTGATATTATTTCTTCTGATGGTGTGCTTTGCACAGCCGATCGCGGTGCTCATGCAGGCTCCAAAAGAAGCAGTCACTCTCACTGCAAGCTACATACGGATCTGCGGCTGCGGCATATTTTTCATCGTAGCCTACAACCTGCTCTCTGCTATATTCAGAGGACTTGGTGACAGCAGATCTCCGCTGCTGTTCGTTCTCGTCGCATGTATCGTCAATATCGCCGGGGATCTGCTCCTCGTCGCAGGGCTGCATATGGACGCTGCCGGAGCAGCGATCGCGACGGTATTCGCACAGGCTGTCAGTGTCGTATTTGCGATTATCATGCTGATGAAAAAAGATCTTCCGTTCACCTTCACCAAAGCCGACTTCCGGATCAATCCGCAGTGCAAAAAATTTCTTGGGATTGGGCTGCCGCTGGCATTACAGGAGTTTCTGACACAGTTGTCATTTCTGGCGCTCTGTGCCTTTGTCAACCGCTTAGGTCTGAGTGCCTCCTCCGGTTATGGTGTCGCCAGCAAGATCGTCAACTTTGCCATGCTGATCCCGAGCGCCCTGATGCAGTCCATGGCTTCCTTTGTCGCACAGAATGTAGGTGCCGGAGACCAGAAGCGTGCGAAACGCTCGATGCTGACAGGCATCTGTGTGGGACTGGTATTCGGCTGTCTGGTATTTACCCTGGTTCTGCTGAAGGGTGATCTGCTCGCCGGTATCTTCTCTCCGGATCCCGAGGTCGTTCAAAAAGGATTTGAATACCTGAAAGGCTTTGCACCGGAAACGATCGTTACCGCGATCCTGTTCAGCATGGTCGGATATTTTAACGGCAACAACCAGACGCTCTGGGTCATGATACAGGGACTCGTCCAGACGCTTCTGGTACGTCTGCCGCTGGCATATGTGATGAGTATCCAGCCGAACGCCAGCCTGACGAAGATTGGTCTCGCCGCTCCGATATCTACTGCCGTCGGCATTGTACTCAATGTGATATTTTATATTTATTTTTGCCGGAAAAATAATGTCTCTTAAAATTGTAAACAGCCGTTCTAAACTGCGAGGTGATCTCATAGTTCAGAAACGGCTGTCTTTTCATTCGCTAGACAAACTGTAATTTTTTCTTTTCTTTCACGCATTCATCCAGATAATAATTCATAATGGTCTGATAAGGGATTCCGGTTTCATCCGACATATCTTTAAAATACTGTATCGTGGTTATGCTTATATTCATCGTAACCGGTTTTTTCAAACCCTTTGCGTACGGATTTTTCCTTGGATTCAATGCTTTAATGTCATACTCTTCTCTCATACTACTCACCATTCCTTATTTATGTCTATATATTGCTTTTGATGGAACTTTTGTATGATAACCATAATACATCAATCCTACGCATTTTATCTATATCTTAATTGGTCAGCTTTCTGCGTTCCATATCGATTTCTCTCTTTCTGTTAAATTGTGCAGACGTTGTCTGCACAATTTACTTGATTCTCTTCTGAATATCCTCCACAGATGGAAGCTGCTTCTCCAACTCTCCAGTTAGATTGCTTGTTACTTTGTATTCACTTACGCCAATCGGCTTGGAAATATCTTTTAGTGAATATTCAGCCACTAGATTGTTTTTGCTCTTGCAAAGCAGCAAGCCAATGGAAGGATTATCACTTTCTTTTTTCAAAATGCCATCGACTGCTGACAGATAAAAGTTCAACTGTCCAGCATACTCCGGCTTGAAATCTCCGGTTTTCAGTTCGATTACCACATAACAGCGGAGATTCAGATTGTAGAACAGCAAGTCAATATAAAAATCATCGCCGCCTACATTCAAATGATATTGATTGCCCAAAAATGCAAACCCTGTGCCAAGTTCCAGCAACAGCTTCGTAACATCCCGCACAAGCGCCTGCTCAATATCACGCTCCAGCATATTCTCCTGAAATGGAATAAAATCAAACACATATGGGTCTTTCATGGTCTGGGCAGCAAGTTCGCTTTGCGGAGAAGGCAGTCTACGCTCAAAATTTGAAATCTTATTTGCAACAACCTGCCGCTGATACACTCCACTTTCAATCTGATGTACCAACACATCATGTGACCAACCATTTTCAGCAGTTTTTTGAATGTACCAGATGCGTTCTTCAGGCTCTTTTACCTTTTCCATAATAGCAATGTTATGTGACCACGGAATTTGTGCAGACACCGTCTGCACAAATTCACGATCTGGATAAATTGAAGCAAATTTTGCCATATACTTCAGGTTCCGTTGGGAAAATCCTTTTTTCTCTGGAAATTCCAGACGAATATCTCTTGCCAGATTCTCAATAAACTTGTTGCCCCACACTTTATGCTCATTGATGGCACAGCCAATATCATGATACAACAGCAGCAATTCCCGATTTGCATGAACTGCTGCACGATATTGTGCCGCCTGAATTTCTTTTTTGATATTATCTACGACAGAGATATACTCTGTTGAGTTCATCAACATTTCCGACCTCACCTCACAATCGGCGTTTTACAACGATACAAATCTTGCTGGTGTCTTTGCCCTGAGTGTACGCTGCAATCAGTATTTGTATTACTCCATCTTCCCTTGTTCACATAAATCTTTCTTTTTCATTTTTCTATCAATCAATAGTTTAAATAATCGGTTGTATGATACTGCCATTTTTCCTCGACTTCTTGCTTAATCCAGAATCTATATTTTGTCACAAAATTGTGTTTTTCATTATAGTACATTTCATTGTCCAAGTAAACAAAAAATGCCGACTTCTCGCCATTCATTGTTACTTACAGATCTCATACTCTGTTTCCATCCGCTGACGAGACCTCCCTTGATCCTGGCTGTATCCTTCCCACTACTAAGTTGGATTAGGGACTTTCACCCATTAGAGACGTGTGCCGCAAGGCGCACAACAATGAAGGAGCCATCAGGCTCCTTGTTTATTCAAGAAATGTATTAAATGAATACTTTTGCCAATATGAAACATATCTCTCCACTTGCACTTTTAATTCATTCATTTCCATATCGCTAAAGTCCATTTTTACCAGTTCCTTTTGTGGTTCCGGACAATATCCCTTTTCATCTCTCACGCATTCTGCTTTAAAGATCAATCTATGAAATATCCTCCATGCTTCCAGCGTTGGAAGATTTTCGTTTATACTATCCTCAAATTCCCTATACCTACATTCGAGTGTCACACTACGTGCATCACATTCAGCGCAAACATATGACCCCATCGCATAATATGTCCCACCAATATAATAAATAAAGGGATATTGCTTAAATAATTTTTCTATAAAATTCATAGATACGTCTCCTTTAATTTTTATTGATAGAGTGCCCTACTCCAATATTTTCATTCATTTTTTACATAAAAAGAGAACTAAGATTTCATGCTGTTTACATTTATCCTAGCTCTCTTATACTCCATCGTTCATTCCGGTTTATTAAAACTTCACTGTAACTTTCTCAGATTCAAGTTCATCAATCCGGTTATAATCATCATCAAATTCACCCTCAAACTCAATGCTAAATTCAAGTTCTTTCACTTTTTTAATAGAATTTTCTTTCTTAAAATTTTTATCAACCGGCAATTCAAACACAGCATAACAACCATTCAGTATGGGTTCACTATACAAATCGTACTTTGCCGCACCAAGATCATATGACCATCCATTTACCGAACAATTCTTAACGGTCCATCTTCTTTCCATATTAGTCTTGTTTTTTACATAAAATGTATATGTATCTGATTTATTTGAAACATATCCAATATCCATATTGTTATCAGAAGTTTTTGGAGATTTTTTTGGCGTATAATAACCTTTTCCGTCATCCTTATTCGTAGAAAAAGAAACCTTCGGTGATTCCCACTCTTTCATACTATCTCCATATCCCCAAAACAAAACATCGAATTTCTTAAATGTTTTTATTCCATTCGCTTTAAACCATTCCTTACTGATTAATACAGTAAATCGTGCTTTCTTTCCACTTGGCACAGTGACATTAGACATATATGTACTACCACCTGCCATTAAATTATTGACAGCATATTCATGAGCAGCAATGCTATAATCCTTATCTGAATTATTTTTTACCAAAAATGTAATCTCCACATTCTGACTTCCCTTTTTGGCTTTATCTACAGAAATACTTATGCCATTTCCTTTATAGATGGTTTGCTTGGAAACACTGAAGGATGATAAATATTCACTCTTTGCTTCCGTCCGTGAAACAGGAACTACAGAAAAAGCAATCACCAGCATTAACATGATTGCTAAATATTTTTTCATTTTTCTCATAATCTAACCCCTTTCCAATACTTTATAATGTTAATTTTTATTTATTCTAGCACAACCAAGCATGAAAGTCATCATTCCATTTACAAGAAATATAATGAGCACAAGCGAGAAAAATACAAATTTATTGGTCTACAGTCTGAGGCTCTGCCATGAATGGCAGAGCCTCTTAAATATACAATATAAACCGTTACATATTCTGTTGTAATTCCTTTTGCACCTGTTCATACAATAGTCTGATGGTCTCCGGTGTTTCCTCCAGCTCATCCGCAATCTGTTCCAGCGATTTATGCTTAAGCAGCTTCTTTCTCACAAGTTTCTGCATGCCAATTTTCTCGCCCTCCTCGGCTGCTTCTGCCGTCTGTAATTCCAGCCGACGTTCAAATGTAAAATCTAGTGTCATCACACGCATGACCTCCTCTCCGCGCTCCTGCAAAAAATCTTTTAGCACATTTTCTTCCATGCACTGCCTCATTGCAAGACGAATCGCATCTTCCAGACTCATCACGTCCGGATCTTCATCATAACATCTGAAAAAGAGCTGTGCAAGAAGGATTTTCTATTACTGATCAGATAATAGATTGCAAACACCGTGGATGTTGTGATCCATGTGACCGGATAATTGTACAAGACAAGCATAAAATCATCCGGTTTTATCAGATGCACCGAAAGCACCCACACGATACGCAGAACACAGATGCCGAGGAATGTGATGATCATCGGGGCAACAGTCTTTCCGGTGCCCTTGATCGCGCCTCCGAAGATCTGCAAAAATACATATGTGACAAAAAATGGAGCTATTTTCCGTGTTATCATAACTCCGGCATCAATGACAGCCTGTTCATCCGTAAAAAATGAAAAGTACCACTGTGCGCCTCTCATAAATAAAACCGCAAATGCGATTTCCGTAAGAACAGCTATCAATAGTCCGATGTGGACACTCTGCCGGACACGATCCGTTTTGCCGGCACCATAGTTTTGTGCCACGATCGTGGTAAGTGCGATACCAAAGGATTCCGCAGCCCACCAGCACACCATGTCCGCTTTATTGTATATGGAGACCGATGCCACGGCTGTGCTTCCGTAACTGTTGACCACCGACTGAAAGATCAGATTTGCCGCGCTGTAAAACATACTCTGAATACTGCACGGCACTGCCAGCCGGATGATATTTTTCTGAATAACCGCATCCGGTCGGATACTTTTCAGTCGAAACGCGAACTCACTTCTTTTATTCAGCAGTAAATAAAGCGTAACTAACGCACTGATCGTCTGTGCGATCACGGTCGCGACTGCTGCGCCCGCGACACCCATCTGCAGTTTTCCGACAAATATCCAGTCTGCGGCTACGTTGAGCATGCAGCACATCGCCAGGATGTACAGCGTGTGTCTTGAATCACCCAGCGCCCGCAGAATTCCGGCTCCGACATTATAGAGGAATACAAATATCGTTCCTGAAAAATAGATGCGCAGATAAATAACCGCCATGTCCATGACTTCCTGCGGCACACTGCACAGCCGCAGGATCAACGCTGCGATCCATAATATGACCCCACACAGTACAATTCCAAGTACCAGACAGATGATGATCGCATTCTGTATGATCGGAATGACTTTTTTCTTCTGTCCGCTGCCGTAGGTCTGTCCGATCAGCACGGTGATCGCTGTGGAAAATCCGTTAAACAGCGCGATATTCAATAAAATAAAGGAAGTTGTCGCGCCACCGATCGCAGCGATCGCATTTGCCCCGACATAATGCCCGACATACCATATGTCTACCATATTGTAGATCTGCTGTAAGACACTGGCTCCGAATATCGGCAGTGAAAACATCAGGATCTGCTTCCACAGCTTTCCCTCCGTCATATTTGTAAAATGTGTGTTTCCAGCAGCGGCTTCCATAACAGCACCTCCCACCTGTCATGTGAGATAGATCCGGTTGATCCTTTTTCCCAGCGATACAGATACCTCACAGGCAGTTCCGTTATAATGTCCGGCATATTCCTGTATAGAAATACGGCTGCCGTCCTGCTCTCCGAATAGCACTACTTCATCGCCGATCTGTACATCCGGTATATCCGTCACATCTATCATCGTAAAATCCATGCACAATTTACCAAAGATCCGCACCCGCTGACCATGCACCAGTACTTCCGCCCGGTTTGAAATACTCCGGTGCAGACCATCTCCGAATCCGACCGGCAGGATCGCCAGTTTTGTTGTTCTCGTCGTATAATCCGGTCCGTATCCGACAGACGTATGAATCGGTACTTCTTTGAGATATCTGATCCGGCTTTTTAACTGGATCACCTCCCCGACTTCAAAATCCTGATACAATTTATTTTGCAGGCCAAACGGTAATGCACTGACACGAATCGCATCCATATGATACTCCGGATATAACAGCGTGATCGCACTACAGGCGCAGTGCGCCGGAAAATCAGATCCCCGCTCCCTCAGCTTTGTAACAAAAGACCGGAACATCTGCAATTGATACAGATCAAACTCTCTCTGCCACGGATATGCCATACCTGTCATATGACTGAATACTCCCCTGACCCGCAGACTGCTGTTACCAATGATCTGTTCTGCTTCCCCGACTGCTTCATCCAGCCGATTCTCTAAACGGATGCCGAAACGGCTCATTCCGACATCCACAGCAATCTGTACCTGCAGCGGCGACCCCCAGCCGTGTGCTGCCCTGCCAAATCGTTCTGCCGTATATGCATCACTGACTGCCACCTCAAAACCATACTCGATCGCAAGTGCTGCTTCATCCTCCAGCACACTGCCAAGAATCAGTATCGGAGATTTGATGCCGTTTTCTCTCAGTTCCACAGCCTCCTGCAAGTATGCAGTTGCAAAATGTCTGCTGCCCTCAGCCTCCAGAGTCTTTGCCACCTGCACTGCACCAAGACCATATGCATCTGCTTTGACAACAATTATGATATCCGCTGCCGGATCCACATGTTCTCTGATCCGCCGGTAATTATCCGCCACCCTGCGCAGATCTACCTCCAGCCATGTTCTTGTTGTTCCGTAATCCATTCTATCCCTGCTTTCCGTAAACATGCTCCAATGCATCTGTGAAATCCGCAATCAGATCGTCTGCATTCTCAATACCTGTTGATATCCGGATCATGCCATGCGTAATACCCATTTTTTGGCGTTCTTCTTCCGGCGTATCATAATGGGACGAAGATACCGGATGTGCAATCGTTGTGCGGTAACCGCCCAGTGTCATAGCGTAATGTGCCAGATTGAGCGAACGGATTAGCTCGTTGATCTTTTCCGCATCATCATCCAGATAGATACTCAGCATGCCTCCACAATGGTTTGCATCTCCAAATTCCCTGATTGCCAGTTCATGCTGTGCATGACTCTCCAAGGACGGATGAAACACCTTTTTTACGTAAGGATTTTTTTCAAGTGCCGCAGCCAGCTTTGCCGCATTCTCCATCTGTTTTTCAACTCTTAGCTGCATCGTGCGCATTCCTCTTTGCACCATCCACGAGGTAAACGCATCAGCCGTACATCCAAGCAGTACCTGATAATGATACATTTTTTTAATCAGTTCGGCGCTTCCTGTTACGGATCCACAGACTGCATCAGAATGACCGTTTGCAAATTTTGTCAGACTATTCACCACAATATCAGCACCATGTGTGAGCGGGGTGATACCAACAGATGTCATGAATGTGTTATCAACAATAAATAATGCATTCTGTTCATGTGCCAGACGAGAGATCGCTTCCAGATCGGGTACACTGATCATTGGATTAGATACCGTCTCTGTATAAAATAATACCGTATTTTCCCTGACTGCTTCCTTGATCTCATCCAGATCCGTAAAATCACAAAACGTGACCTCTACCTGATATTTACTCATGATCTCATTGAATATATCAATTGCCTCTCCATATAAGGTTCTGTCCGATACAATATGATCACCCGCCTTGGTCAGTGCGAGAATCGTCGTTGATATCGCAGCCATTCCCGAACTGCAGATCACGGAATCCTCACCTTTCTCGGTATAAGTCATCAGTTCTGCCAGTGCCGAGCGGTTCGGATTGCGGTTACGGTTATAGCAAAAACCTTTCGTTGCATAACGCTCATACAGTTCATCCAGATCCTCCACATTGAATGCCGTCGTCAGATAGATCGGTGCGGTCTCCGGATGTGAGGCATTATTGGTAATATAAGCTCCCCTGCGCAATAATTCTGTCTCATAGCTATATGTCTTATCTTTATTGATACTCAACTTCATCACACTCCTTGATTTTCTCTACACAACAAACCGGTCATAGTGCAACTGGCTGACCGGTACGGATGTCTCCTGCTCACAAGCCAGCTCACTCAGCACCAGTCCCGCTACCGGCGAAATTCCAAATCCGTGTCCGGAAAATCCACAGCCTAAGATCAATCCCGGAATCTCCTCCACATTGCTGAGTACGCAACAGCTATCCGGTGTGATATCCTCGAATCCTGACCACGAACGCAATACCTTTGCATTCTCCAAAACCGGAATGTACTCTGCCAGCCACCGTGCCACACGCGGGATCGTAGTCATCTGCGTCACGCGTTCTTCATCCGGACGCAGGAAATTATCGATAAATCCACTGCCACCGAATACAAATGATCCATGTTTTGTCTGATGACCGTAGCCCCAGGTATGCTCTTCCGGCAGGGTGAGCATCATCGGTATCATCTCCGGCTGCATTTCTATGACCATGCACTCGATCAGCTTTTTTCGCATCGGAATATCGATGCCCAGCGGATCCGTCAGATCTCTCGTCTCATAACCGGTAGCAAGTATGACCTTGCCCGCATAATAGCAATTGCCGGCTGCTGTCTCTACACCGATCGCACGGCCTTTATCGGTAATGACCTTCACCACCATATCTCCCGTAATATGTCTGACACCCAGTTCCCTGCCACGCTTATAAAATCCAAGTGTCGTCGTCAACGGATTGGCATGTCCGTCTGTCTTACAATAACAGGCTCCGATCACATCATCTGCCACATACGGGCAGATCTCTCTCGTCTGCTTCTGATCGAGCATCTCGATCTCCAGACCTCCGGCCCGGTTGACTTCTATCACACCTTCATAATAATCCCAGTGCTTTTGTGTCTTGGCGAATTTAATATTTCCGGCCTTGTTGTACTCCGTATCCACACCAAGTTCTTCGGAAAGCGTCGGCCAGATATGTTCGACGCCGTACATGGCTAACGGGAGCTCCTTCGGATCTCTGGCTGACTGACGCACACCACCGCCGTTCCGGCTCGAACCTCCGTCCCCGATCTCATGCCGCTCTAAAACAATGACTGACTGCCCCTTTTTTGCGAGATAATAAGCTGCTGCATTTCCTACGACTCCACCGCCTACGATTACGACATCGGCTGTACCTGCATTATTCATACTCTCTCATTCCCTTCTTATAGACTGCGATCTCTACCGGTCTGTTCGGTGTTCTCGCAGTGATCTCCTCCAATGACGAAGGTGATACACCCAGTTCCTTTGCCACGATCCCTTTTACCAGCCTGCCGCAGGTCTGTCCCTGACACAGCCCCATGCCCGGCCGGATGAAACGCTTGATCTCCGTCAGTGTCCACATACCATCATGAACCGCTTTCCGGATCTCTCCTTTCGTGATCTCCTCACATCTGCATATGATCAGATCGTCATCCGGAGCAGGAGAAAATGCTCCGATATCCTTCGTTCTATCCAAATATTCTGCCATTATCTCTCCTCCTTCACGAACAGACCGGCTGGTAAAAACGAGCCTGCATCTTATATTCCTTCGGCACCCGGATCGTTAACAGTGCTGTATGATCAAATGCCGGTAACAATTTATATCCGATCACGGTCGCATCGCAGACCACCTGTCCACTGCGGTCAAGTGCCTTTCCCAGCTCTCCGGCTTTTGGCGCAGGCACAAACTCATACGGCAATGTAATGTTGACATGCTCCTCATCTACAGACTCATCGATCAAAAAGATCGCCTGTCCGCTGCAGGATGCTACACACATACCGCAGTTTCTGCAATCCGCGTCCGGGTCGACAACAGGCAGTGATGTGATCGTCTTGCCGATCCTGATACATCCGAACTTACACGCATCCTGACAGGGATTGCACGGGATATTCTGCGTACATTCAATCACAGGATGTATGCCTGCCTTTTGGATCACGCCCGGAAACCGTTCAATCTCCGACTGTGCGATATATCCGTTTTTCAACAGACTTTGGGACAGCTCAATGCCCTCATCCGTCTGCGTCAGGTCATTTCTGCCCCGGTTCTTCGGTGAAAACATGCCGCTTCGGATCTGGGACAGTGATGCTTTTAACTGATCGATCTTTTCTTTTCCTACGGTCTCTTCCATATAACCGCTCCGCATTGCCGCGGCGATACCAGCCACTCTTCCGTTGATCATCGCAGAAGAAGCCTCCTCGATACCGGCCACATCGCCTGCCGCGAAGATACCGGGCACACTGGTCTGTCCGTACTCATCACATTCCGGCACGAGCCCACCGCGATCGACCATCCTGCAGCCAGCCATGCGTGCCAGCTTGGACATCGGTGACAATCCGACTGCCATACAGATCGTATCGACATCGAGCGTCTGCTCGGTTCCGGGGATCGGCTGAAAATGTTCATCTACTTCACTGATCACTGCACCTTCCACGCACTCGCTTCCTAACGCTTTCGTGATCGTATGGGACAGATAAAAAGGCACTCCTGTTCTCGCGACTTTGGCCGCATGGACACCGTATCCGCCGATACGCGGTGCTGCATCTATGATCGCCACAACATCCATACCGGCCTGCTTGAGCTGATAGCTCACAACGAGTCCGACATTGCCGCTGCCTACCATCAGCACTTTTTTACCCGGCAGCACCCGGTGCAGATTGACCATCGTCTGTGCTGCTCCGGCACCGATCACGCCCGGCAGCGTCCAGCCTTCAAACGGGATCATATTTTCCGATGCGCCGGTGGCAATGATGATATTTGTTCCCTTCACAAAACGTATCTCTTCATCCTCTACAACCGATATCCCGTGAAAATCATGAATTCCGGATACCTGCGCATTCAGGTGTACCTCAACACCTGCTTCATCTGCTTCTTTGAGCAGTTCTTTTCCTATGTTAAAACCACGGATCTTTGCCTTATGCTCCTTCGAGCCGAAGAACTTATGGATCTGCTTGAACAATTGTCCTCCAGGTTTTGCATTTTCGTCATATACGGCTACATTCATTCCGGCTTTTGCTGCTTCCACGGCCGCGGACAGACCCGCCGGTCCTGCGCCGATCACTATCAGATCATATCTTCTCATTTCCTATCTCTCCTTTTTTGATATTCCATCCTGGGTCTCCACTACCATACCCTCGCGAAGCGGTGTAATACATGTTCTGATATTGGGTTTTCCGTCTACAATCATGACACAGTCCGTGCATCTTCCGATTGCACAGAAGATGCCTCTCGGCTGATGGTTTTTGGCTGTATACCGATGCGCCATAACACCCAGATCCCTCAGGGCAGCCGCGATCGGTTCTCCCTCGTAGCCCTCGACTTCCTTTCCGTCAAATAAAAATCGGATCTTTTTTCTCTCCTCAAGTGGTTCCAAAATCGGATGATTGGTTACTCTCATAATGATTCACCTCTGTTTTCATTCCGCTGCCTGTTCCCGCAGCTTTTCAATTCTCTTTAAATATTTCTGTGCTTTCCGCTTAAATCTCGCATCGTCTTCCCCGGTATCTCCCGGGAATCCATGCAGGTAGATATCTGCCAGATTCTGAAGCGATTGCAGCGACGGATTGACATGTGCAACCCTCATATATTTTCCGAGACGGTAGCTGTACGCCTCCGTCAATTCCCGCTGATATGGAAATTGCTTCCAGTCCCTGCCGTACAGTTCATAGAGTGCAAAAATGGCTTTTCCGACATAGTGCCTGTAGGCGTCTGCCAGATACTGCTCTGCCAGATCAGCATTTTTCTGTCTGCCAAGTGTTCCATCTCTGTACGCGCACCCGAGCTCATACGCCGCCTCCGGCACCTGCCCACAGACGGTTTCAAAAAGCTCATATGCTTTTAAAGGCTGCTCACCCGTACCCAGCCCGTACGCATAACACATGCCTCTTTCATACAGCCAGACCGGTTCTGTGGTGTCTACCGTCTGTTCCAGAAAGCGCGTATAAAATACCTCTGCCAACCGCATCTCATCCACCGCCTTCGGATGATGATACAGACAGTCCGCATAACGATAGGACGCATCTGCATACCCCTGCTGTGCCAGCGGTAAAAACAGCTCTTTTGCGCGCTCAAAGTCCTTTGAACGATACTGCAGAGTGGCATATTCCATACATTCGTCCGGATCCTGTGGCTGCCTGTCCCACCATTTCATGCTCAGACCCTTGATCTCTCTATGGTCTTTATCAATATATTTTTCTGCCATATTCATAGCGATCTGTTTTTCGTTATCATTCATATCAAAATCCTCTGCTTGTACACGGACCGGAGCTGCACATCGGGCATCCCTGCTGCAGATCATGTACACATTTTCCATCCAGATAGGCATTACATCTGAATTTATCGATTCCATGCTCTGAGATTGCGCCTGTGGGACAGCGCTCCAGACACATCTTGCATTTACCGGACTGATAATAGAGACAATACTGATGACCGGTATATTCGGACGGTTCAATGGGCGCATTCGTGATCAGACTGTTCAAACGTCCCGCCGTTCCGTATTGTGTGACGAGCAGATGATTGAGCCCGAAACTCCCGATCCCCGATAATACTGCGACCGACTTGTGTGACCACTGTGCGGTCAACGTCTGTGCATCATAATTATTGGTCGGCGGTATATCCACGGTCTCATATCCCTCACCTGCAAGGAAGTCTACGATCACACGCGATATCTTTGCAAGCAGATCATTGGTCACCGTATAGTAGTTGGACCATTCCTGATAGATACAGCTCTCTCCGTGAATGATCCTGCCCAAAGTCTCACTATATGGCAGAAAATATACGATGACTGTCCGTGCATCCGGCTTGATCTCTCCCGGGGATACCATTTTATTTCCGATGATCCCATCCAGATCATCAAACCGCGGATCATCTGCCGCCACAAAGCCCACGAGCGGCTTACGATACCACTCCTGATAACCGGACTCTCTTACAACCTGATGAATGACCGCTAACAGCCGGTCTTTCATATCCATTTTTGCTTCCGTCTCCATGTTTCATCACATCCAATCGCATTCTGCTACGCAAATTTTCCATCACTCACACTACCGGTATGGCTATCATCACTTCCGCACATGACGTTTGCTCTTCTTTTCCAGAACCGCCAACAGCTTCTGGAAGATCAGGCATATAATAAAATAGATCAATGCCGCATCCAGATAGGCTTCCAGAAATCTGGAGGTACGGCCTGCCAGAATCTTCGCCTGTCCTAAGATCTCCGGGATGGACACTGCAAATGCGAGCGATGCATCCTTGATCAATCCGATAAACTGGTTTCCGAAATTTGGCAATGCACTGACCAGCGCCTGCGGTAAAACCACGCGGATCATACCCTGTGTCGTTGTCATTCCCACCGAATAACATGCCTCCATCTGTCCGGGATCTACGGCTGCAATGCAGCCGCGGATCAGTTCGGACAAATAGGAACCCATATAGAGAGAAAAGCAAAAATACATAAAATACATTGCCGGGATGGAATTCACATCCATATTTGTTCCGTATGCGTAGTTCACCCAGTTTAAAAATCTGGGGATTCCGTAATATACAACTAAGATCTGGATCATCAGTGGTGTTCCTCGGATGACCGCAATATAGATATTTGCGATCTGTGATAACACCGGGACCTTATACATACGCAATAATGCGGTTATCAGACCGATCAGTGTACCTATGATGATAGATACGATCGCTATCATTAATGTATATTTAATACCTGTCGAGATCACCGACAGATTTTCCCACATAAACTGCCAATCTAATCCTCTCACGATACTGCCTCCTTCTATCTGTATTTCTCAAGACTTTTATCTGTCACTCATTGTCAGTTGCCATTCTAGTCAAAATATCCGCTGTCGGCCAGTGTACTGATTACATAATCATCATCGAACCATTTCTTAGCTACCTCTGCAAGTGTTCCGTCCGCATAGAGTGCGCGGATATCATCATCGATCTTTGCCGATAACTCCTCACCCAGATCTGACTGCGGGTATACGATCCATACCGGAACCGGATCTGTCACATAGCCGGTCACCTGAAGCTGATCCGCGAGACCGCTGGCCTTCGCCTTTTCCATCGCAACCGCGCCGTCATTGATCGTACAGTCGATACGTCCATTCACGACATCCTCTAACACTGCATCGATCTCCGTCTCATAGTAGTTGATCTGGAATGCATCCGGATGTTCCTCCAGATAATTCTCTACATATTCCGTAAAACTCGATCCTACGATACATCCAACGACTGCATCGCCCGCTGCCGCAATATCGTCAAAGCTCTTCCAGTCGGAGTGATCCTTCGTTGTGATGACACCTGCACCTGAAGAATTGGAATACGGCACCTCTCCGAAATGATACATGGATTCACGATCCTCATTACGGCCCAGCTCATACACACACATGTCGTATCTGCCTGCATCCAGACCCGGCAGCATAGATGCCCAGTCACACCATTCATAGGTAAAATCGATCGTATCATCATACTCATCGATCGCTTTCATAATATCTACATCATAACCATCCAGTTCATTATCCTCATTTAGATAGCAGAACGGGGCATATACGGAAGCTGTCACCACACGATAAGTCGTAGATCCGGAATCCGCTGTGTCTGCCGTTGTATCAGCGGCATCCGGCGTATCCGTCTGTGTCTCATCCTGCGCATTGGTCTGTGTATCCACTGTTGTATCTGCCGCCTTCTGACTGCCGCATCCGGTCATAGCTGCTACCATTACTGTGCTTAAAAACATTGCGATTACTTTCCTTTTCATAATTGTGTCCTCCTTATAAGCCTTGCATTTTTATCATAAATGACCGATTGGATCATCTACTTTTGTTTATTTATTTTTTTCTTTGATGATATTTAAGAACTTCTGTGTCCTCTCATTTTTCGGATGATCAATGACCTCCTCCGGCGGACCGTCCTCCACGATCACTCCATCCTCCATAAATACAACCCGGGTCGCTACATGTCTGGCAAAGCTGATCTCATGTGTAACAACCACCATTGTGATTCCGGATTCCGCGATCTTTTTCATCGTCTCCAGAACTTCACCGACCAGCTCCGGATCCAGTGCAGAAGTCGGTTCGTCAAACAGGATCACATCCGGATTTAACACGAGCGCACGAGCAATACTGGCTCTCTGCTGCTGTCCACCGGAGAGCATTGCGGGATAATGTGTGAGCCGGTCTCCTAACCCTACTTTTTCCAGCATTTCACGGCTCTCGTATGCCGCTTTCTGCTTGTTTACCTTCCGGACAACAGTTAGACCTTCCATAACGTTCTGTAGCAACGTCTTATTTTTGAACAGATTGTAATTCTGAAATACCATTGCCGTATGTTTTCGAAGCTCTCTGATATTCTTTTTCGATGCTCTGGATCTGTCCGCGTGATCTACCTCGCAGTCTCCGATCCGGATCGTTCCTTCCTTTGCCCGCTCTAAAAAATTCAGACATCGCAAAAATGTCGTCTTTCCGGAACCACTGGGCCCGAGGATAACAATCACTTCTCCTTTTTTCACATCCATGCTGACACCGTTGATAACCTGTAAATCTCCATATGCCATAAAAAGATTGTTTACCGATAGAACGGTCTTCTGTTCCTCTGCCATATGATCTCCTCCCTTTCTCTCAAGTTCTTCCTTATTCCCGGATAAAGAAAAAAAGCACAGGGTCGTAAGCGCCTGTGCTTTTCATGAACTCTTGTTTTGTTGTTGGGGTTATTATAAAGTCTATATTGGGTGTAGAGTCAATCCAATTTTTTCTTTTTTTGATTTTTTGTATCATTTACACAATTATCGGATTCTTTTGATATAAATTTCAGTAAATTCGTTCTATAACCACTAAATGTAGCGATAAAAACAGGCAATCGCTACCAGCTATAGTCACCCATAACTTCACGATTGCCTGTTTTATCAGCGCATTCTTTCTTTTACTCTATTACTGGATCGACAGATAAGAGTATCCCATCAGGCTCTCATCAACCTCACGTGCGACCTCTCGACCCTCACGGATCGCCCATACGACGAGCGACTGTCCGCGGTGCATATCACCGGCTGTGTAGACATGATCTACATTGGTCTTGTATCTGCCCGGCTCAGTCGCCACGTTTGTACGCTCGTTGACTGCGACCCCGAATGCCTTGGTCACATATGCCTCACTGCCGAGGAAACCTGCAGCGATGAGTACGATATCTGCGGGCAGTCTCTTCTCACTGCCCTCGACCTCCTGCATCATCATGCGTCCGGTCTTCTCGTCCTTCACACTCTCGAGGCGGACAGTCACCAGTTCCTTCAGACTGCCGTTTTTATCTTTGACAAATTCCTTGACCGTCGTCTGGTAGATACGCGGATCGTGACCGAACTTCGCGATCGCTTCCTCCTGACCGTAATCTGTCTTGCACACCTTCGGCCATTCGGGCCACGGGTTATTTTCTGCCCGTGTATCCGGTGCCTTCGGCATCATCTCAAGCTGCGTCACGGAAGCCGCACCGAGCCGGATACTCGTGCCGACACAGTCATTTCCGGTATCACCGCCACCGATGATGACCACATGCTTATCTTTGACATCCACATATTTTTTATCCTTTAGCTGCGAATCCAGCAGACTCTTGGTCACTCCGCTCAGGAAA
The DNA here is from genome assembly GCA_050872965.1 of bacterium. Lineage (GTDB taxonomy): Bacteria > Bacillota > Clostridia > Lachnospirales > Lachnospiraceae > W0P33-017. The sequence continues at coordinate 20,111 of JBNMHW010000011.1, forward strand.
TCCACCGCAAAATAGATGCCCTTTGCATCTCTGCCCGGTGCCTTGATATCACGCGGATGCTTCGCACCGCACGCCAAGATCACACGGTCGTAATCTTTGAGCAGTTTGGCAGGTTTGACATCCTTTCCGACATCGACACCGGTCACAAATGTCACACCCTCCTGCTTCATGATATTGATCTTGCGGTCAATGATCTGCTTTTCCAGCTTCATATTCGGAATACCATACATGAGCAGACCACCAACGCGGTCGGCACGCTCATAGACCGTCACCTCATGTCCGCGCTTGTTGAGCTGGTCGGCAGCCGCCAGTCCGGACGGGCCGGAACCGATGATCGCTACCTTTTTGCCGGTGCGCACCTTCGGCGGTTTTGCATCTGCATAGCCATGCGCGTACGCATACTCGATGATGCCGTGCTCATTTTCCTTGGTCGTCACGCTCTCTCCGTAATGACCGCACGTACATGCCGCCTCACACAGTGCGGGGCAGACACGCGATGTGAACTCCGGAAAGTTGTTCGTCTTCTTCAGACGCTGGTAAGCCTGTTCCCAGTTGCCTCTGTATACGAGATCGTTCCACTCCGGGATGAGGTTGTGCAGCGGGCAGCCACTCGTCATACCCATGATCGTCATACCTGCCTGACAGAACGGTACACCGCATGACATGCAGCGTGCGCCCTGCTCCTGCTGCTCCTCGAGAGGGAGCGGAAGATGGAATTCATGAAAATCTTTGACACGCTCGGTCGGATCGATCGCGACTGACGTCTTTCTCTCATAATCTAAAAATCCGGTCGGTTTTCCCATGTTCTTATCCCTCCTTAATGTTTTGCATTTGCATAAAATGCTTCTATCTGTGCCTGCTCGGAACTGAGACCCTTCTCCTCCATCTGGACGATCGCCATCAGCATGCGGTTGTAATCATAAGGAATGATCTTCTTAAATTTCGGCAGGTAATCTGCAAAATGATCGAGGATCTCTTTGCCTTTTTCGGAATTGGTCAGCGTCACGTGCTCTCCGATCAGTTCCTTGAGCTCTAATACGTCATATTTATTGGTCAGTTCCTCGGTGAATACCATCTCTTTGTTGGTACGCGTGTAGAGGTCGTTATCTTCATCGAGTACATAAGCGACACCACCGCTCATACCGGCTGCAAAGTTCTTGCCGGTCTTGCCGAGTACAACAACACGGCCGCCGGTCATATACTCACAGCCATGGTCGCCGACACCCTCAACGACTGCTACCGCACCGGAATTACGCACGCAGAAACGCTCGCCGGCCACACCGTTGATAAATGCTTTTCCGCTCGTCGCACCGTAGAGTGCCACGTTACCGATGATGATGTTCTCATCCTTTTTATAATTGACTCCTGCCGGCGGATAGACGATCAGCTTACCGCCTGATAAGCCCTTTCCAAAATAGTCGTTGGAATCTCCGACCAGCTCCAATGTCAGACCCTTGGGAATAAACGCGCCAAAGCTCTGGCCGCCTGCGCCCTTGCATTTTACGACAAAGGTATCATCCTCTAACGTCGTTCCGTACTTTTTCGTGATCTCTGAACCGAAGATCGTACCGAGTGAACGATCCGTATTGGTGACTTCCAGCTCGATGACTCGCTTCTGTCCATTGTCCAATGCACTCTGGAACTGCTTCAGCAGCACGGTCTCATCCTTGGTCTTTTCCAGTTCAAAATCATATACCTTCTTCGGGTTAAAGATAAAACGCTCCTTCGTGCCGACATAAGGATTATATAAGATGTTGGACAGATCCACTTTCTTCTGTTTCTCGTTCAGATCATCGCGCACGCGCAGCAGATCGCTTCTGCCGACCAGCTCATCCACGGTACGCACGCCGAGACGTGCCATGTACTCTCTGAGATCCTGCGCGATAAACCGCATAAAGTTCACGACATACTCCGGCTTTCCGGCAAAACGTTTTCTCAGCTCCGGGTTCTGTGTCGCTACACCGGCCGGACAGGTATCCAGGTTGCACACACGCATCATGATACAGCCCATCGTTACGAGCGGTGCGGTCGCGAAACCGAATTCCTCCGCACCGAGTGCTGCTGCGATCGCAACATCCCTGCCGCTCATCAGCTTGCCGTCTGTCTCCACACGGACTTTTTCACGCAGACCGTTCATGATCAGTGTCTGATGCGTCTCTGCCAGTCCAAGCTCCCACGGCAATCCTGCGTTGTGGATGGAACTGCGGGGTGCCGCACCGGTTCCTCCGTCATAGCCTGAGATCAGAACAACCTGTGCGCCTGCCTTGGCCACACCGGCTGCGACTGTTCCGACACCGGCCTCTGATACGAGTTTTACAGAGATACGCGCATCCCGGTTCGAATTCTTCAGGTCGTAGATCAGCTGCTCCAGATCCTCGATCGAATAGATATCGTGATGAGGCGGCGGTGAGATCAGTGACACACCGGGTGTGGAATGTCTGGTCTTGGCAATCCAGGGATATACCTTGGTTCCGGGCAGATGTCCGCCCTCACCGGGCTTGGCTCCCTGTGCCATCTTGATCTGGATCTCCTGTGCGCTGACCAGATAAGTGCTCGTCACACCAAATCGTCCACTCGCTACCTGCTTGATCGCTGAGCAGCGGTTCTTACCGTCCGGTCCGATCGTCAGACGATCCAGGCTCTCTCCGCCCTCACCGGTATTGGATTTTCCGTGGATCATATTCATCGCGATCGCCAGCGTCTCATGTGCCTCCTGTGAGATCGAACCATAGCTCATCGCACCGGTCTTAACTCTCGTCACAATAGAATCTACGCTCTCGACCTCATCGAGCGGAATACCCTTTTTCGGATAATTGAAGTCCAGCATACCACGGATATAATTGCGGTTTTCCAGTTCGTTCACCGATTTTTCGTACTGTTTGAACATCTCGTAGTCGCCACGTTTGGTTGACTCCTGCAGCAGATGGATCGTCAGCGGATTGTACAGATGCTCGTCTGCGCCGCTGCGCATTGCATGGCGTCCAAAGGAATCCAGCGTCATATCATTTTCCAGACCGAGCGGATCGTATGCCTCGGAATGCAGAAAATTAACCTGTTCCTCGATATCCTTTAAGGTGATGCCGCCGATCCGGCTGACCGTATTGGTAAAATATTTGTCTATGACAGACTTATCGATACCGATCGCCTCAAAGATCTTGGATCCCTGATAAGACTGGATCGTGGAGATACCCATCTTCGCCGCGATCTTTACGATACCGCCGATGACTGCCTGATTGTAATCCTCGATCGCTGCGTAGTAATCTTTATCCAGTAAATGATCATCCACAAGCTGCTTGACCGTATCCTGTGCCAGATACGGGTTGACCGCACAGGCACCGTAACCGAGCAGTGTCGCAAAATGATGCACCTCATGCGGCTCGCCGGATTCGAGAATGATCGCCAGCGCAGTTCTCTTTTTCGTGATGACCAGATGCTCGTGAAGCGCTGCGACAGCCAGCAGTGACGGGATCGCCACATGGTTCTCATCCACTCCTCGGTCTGATAAGATCAGGATATTGGCTCCGTCACGATAAGCTCTGTCCGCCTCGACGAACAACCGGTCGATCGCTTTCTCGAGGCTCGTGTTCTTATAATAGGTAATCGGAATCTCTACGACATGGAAGCCTTCCTTATTCATCGCCTTGATCTTCATCAGATCCGTGTTGGTCAGGATCGGATTGTTGACCTTGATCACGTGGCAGTTTTCCGGTTTCTCTAATAACAGGTTACCATCCTCACCGATATAGGTTGTCGTGGAAGTGACGATCTTCTCACGGATGGAGTCGATCGGCGGGTTTGTGACCTGTGCAAACAACTGTTTGAAATAGTTAAACAGCGGCTGGTATTTGCTGTCGAGCACTGCCAGCGGGATATCGATACCCATGGCACTCGTTGACTCACCGCCGTTCTGTGCCATCGGCAGGATGACTTCCTTGAGTGATTCATAGGAATAGCCAAATGCCTTCATCATGCGCTGACGCTCCTCATAGCTGTACTCGGGCACGCGCTGGTTCGGGATACGCAGATCCTTCAGCTGTACGAGATTGCGGTCGATCCACTCACCGTAAGGCTTCCTGCCGGCATAATAATTTTTCAATTCCTCATCATCGATGATGCGTCCTGCGGCTGTATCCACGAGCAGCATCTTGCCGGGGCGCAGACGATCCTTTGCCACGATATGTGTCGGGTCAATATCGAGCACACCGACCTCAGATGAGAGGATCAGCTGATCATTGTCAAGCACATAATATCTGGACGGGCGCAGGCCGTTACGGTCAAGTACCGCTCCCAGATAATCTCCGTCGGAGAACACGATCGATGCAGGTCCGTCCCACGGCTCCATCATCGTCGCATAATATTGATAAAAATCTTTCTTTTTCTGGCTCATCAGGTGATTGTTCGCCCAAGGCTCCGGGATCATGATCATGACCGCCAGCGGTAACGGCATGCCGTTCATGACGAGAAATTCCAGCGTATTGTCCGTCATCGCTGAATCGGAACCTTCCGTATTGATAACCGGCAGGACTTTCGTCAGCTGGTCATGCAGTTTTCCGGATGTCATCGTCTCCTCGCGGGCAAGCATCTTGTCCGCATTGCCGCGGATCGTGTTGATCTCTCCGTTGTGTACGATAAAACGGTTCGGATGCGCCCGCTCCCAGCTCGGATTCGTGTTCGTACTGAAACGTGAGTGCACGGTAGCGATCGCTGACTCATAATCCGGATCCTGCAGATCATCAAAGAACAATCTGAGCTGATCGACTAAAAACATTCCTTTATATACGATCGTACGGCTGGATAATGATGCCACATAAGTATCCTCATTACTCTGTTCAAACACACGGCGGACAACATAGAGCATCCGGTCAAAATCCAGTCCCTTTTCCACATGCTCCGGACGTTTGATAAACGCCTGCATGATATACGGCATACAGTCACGCGCTTTCTGTCCGAGGATCTGTGCATGTGTCGGCACTTCACGCCATCCTAGCAGCTCCAGACCTTCCTTCGCCACGATGACCTCAAACATCTTTTTCGCCTGATTGCGCTGGAGTTCATCCTGCGGAAAGAAAAACATGCCGACACCGAAATCACGGTCTCCGCCGAGCTCAATGCCGAGCGGCTTTACTGCCTTGGAGAAAAACTTGTGTGACACCTGCAGCAGGATGCCGACACCGTCTCCGGTCTTTCCTTCCGCATCCTTTCCTGCACGATGCTTCAGATTCTCTACGATCTTTAACGCCTGCTCTACCGTCGCATGGCTCTTTCTTCCTTTTACATCTACTACGGCTCCGATTCCGCAGTTATCATGTTCGAATGCCGGATCATACAGACCCTGTGCACGCTGTCTGCTCTCGTCTACCACATGTTCTCTCATACGCGTGTCCTCTCCTCTTCGTCAAATTATAACTGTTCGAGCCACCTAACGAATAAGAAAACTGTTACTTACATGCAAGCATGTCGTATCAGTTTCTCTTATTCTTATGGGCTCTGAACAGTTACGATGTTAATAAAATGATATCCTAAAGCGTGCGCGGCGTCTATCCCCGTTTTTCTCGTAATTGTCTGATTGTTTTCTTTTTATATATTTTTGTTATTATTTTCTGATATTTTAATGATTTGTCATATGATTTTGAATGTATACGCACAATTTCAAGTATCTCTTCCAAGAAAAACCTAAGAAAATAAAGCGAGAAAATACGCTCAGAATACAAATTGTGTCTAAATTGTATCTGAATTATATTTCTCGCTTTCTTGCAGAATAACAAACGATATGAAGTTTTATCTATCTTTTTTGCAGGATTTTATATAATATCCTGCAATCAGTATGACAATCACGAGCAATACGATCGTCGCCGGAAGAAACAGCGGCTTACCCGCCTCCATCCATGAGAGAAAACCGGTCTCCCCGCGGAATATCGCTATGAGGTTCGCAGTCGCATGACCGATAAAGGGTACCCGCACATCATCATAACGCTCCATCAATACCGCCAGCAGCAGACCGAGCACGAATGCATAGACCGCCTGTACGAGATTCATGTGCAATACTGCAAAGATCAATGCAGATCCGGCGATTGCCGTCGCGGCTCCGAAACTCTCCCGCAGCCGTTGAAACACCGCATAGCGATACAGCAGTTCCTCCGCAAGCGGTGTCACGATACCGAGTACGATCACTTCTTTGATAAGATCCGACGAATAAAATGCCTGCTCTACCTGCTGATAACTGCCGGAGAGCTGCTGTAATCCGGATACAGCGATCAGATTGTTCATCACGATCCCGGCACAGCCCAGCCATAAAACAGCGATCAGCATGCCCTTACCGGTATCCGCATGAACCGGAGCCAGACAGATAAGCCGCTTTTTCTGCTCACGATCACCGGCACGGTCCTTCCATATAAAGAATATGTAGATGACAGTTCCCGCAACAAATGAACTCAGTCCCTGACTCACGACCGCATCAAACGGCAGTGACGGCAGGAGCATCTGGTTCATGACCGCAACTACAAGAAAATATACGATCACCGGGTAAAAAAAAGCCATACTTTTAGTTGTGTTCGGGTTCTGTGCCATCCAGATATGCCTCCACTTCCTGCGGTGTGTCGCAGACCGCCACTGCATCGGCAGCGATCAGTTCTTCACGCGTGCCAAAACCATAGGTCACTCCCAGACAGGCAATGCCCGCCTTTTTCGCACCCTCCGCATCATATTTCGTATCTCCGACCAGAAGTACCTCACTGCGGTCCGTGACGTTCATCCGGCGGAATGCCTCCTCCAGCACCAGTGCTTTTTCCCGGCGTTCCGGTCCACGCGAGGCACCGACAATATAGTCAAAATATTTTGCCACATCATGCTGTTTCAGGATCTCTACACAATTTCCCTCCGGCTTTGAAGATGCCACACCAAGGATATATCCCTTTTCCTTCAAATGGATCAACAGCTCCCGGATACCCGGATACAATTTATTCTGGCTCTGTCCGACAGAATCATAATATACCCGGTAAGTATCTACCAACGGTTCTACCAGCTCGTCCGGCACCTGATATCTCTGTTTGAACATCAATGCCAGCGGAGGTCCGATAAAACAGGTCAGTTCTTTCAGATCCGGCTCTTCAATGCCAAGTTTTTCTCTCAACGCATACTGCACACCCTTGGTGATACCCTCCTGCGAATCGGTCAGCGTACCATCCAGGTCAAACAATATCTTATCCATCTTCTGTTTCATCAGCGTTTTACTCCTTTTGTATCACGATTGCAGATATGCAGCCGGTTCAGCGCTACGGACTGATCCTTGCCACCGAATTGCGGCTGTGTATCATCCGCTCCGAGATAATAGATCGCCACCAGCGAATCCTTATCCGACAGGCGCATTCCCCGGACACCGAGTGCCATCTTCTTTTTCTCAGGCACGGTCTCCGTCAGTATACGAAGGAACACACTCTTCTCCGATTCCATGACAAGCGTGGAGCCCGGCTCTGTGGCATGGATAAACAGCAGTTCATCCCCCTCTGCCAGCTTGGTCGCCGCCGTTGTACGTTTTCCGACATCGAACTCCGCTCCATCGACCAGCTTCAACATAGATGTCTTTGTTCCAAAAATAAATTTGCGATTTAATATATTGCTCATCGCGTCCATATAGACGATGGATTCCGTGCTGCTGTCGTAATTACTCATATTGTCGATCGGCTTGCCCTTGTCACGGAACTTGCCGAACGGCAGATCCAGCACTTTGAGCAGATGCATGTTACCGGTATTGGTAAAGATACACAGCTTGTCTGTATTCTTACATGCAATGATCTGACGGTTCTCACTGTCCGCAGCCTCTTTATTACGCTCATAGGTTGCCGCATCCACAGTCTTGGCATAACCGAACCGGTCGACCAGTACGACCACATCGATCTCCTCGACCTTCGGTGCCTCGAGCACAACATCGGCCACATTATCGATCTGTGTGCGCCGTGCGCGGTCATACTCCTTTTTATATCCGTCGAGTTCACGGATGATCACCTTCGCCATTGCCGAACGGCTGCTCAGGATATTCTCATACTCCGCGATGTTTTTCATCGTCTGCTCATGCTCCTTCATGAGTGCTTCGATCTCAAGACCGATCAGCTTATACAGACGCATCTCCAGAATGGCTGTCGCCTGCCGCTCCGTGAAGTTAAGCTGTGCGGCATCTTTTTCCGATTCCTTATGTTTAAATTTAATTTTTGATGTATCGCCGGTCATCAGGCATGCCTTAGCATCCTTGATGTTCTTGCTGCCACGCAGGATCTCGATGATCAGATCGATCACATCACACGCCTTGATCAGACCCTCCTGTACTTCCTGCTTCTCCAGCTCCTTTGCCAGCAGCGTCTTATATTTTCTCGTTGCCAGCTCATACTGGAAATCAACATGATGACGGATCATTGGTACGAGTCCCATCGTCTCCGGCTTGCCGTCTGCGACCGCGAGCATGTTGACACCAAATGTATCTTCGAGCTTGGTCTTTTTATATAACAGATTGCAGATATTCTGCGCATTTGCACCCTTGCGCAGCTCGATCACGATACGGATACCTTCCTTGGAAGATTGATTCGAGATATCTACGATATCATTTGTGACTTTTTTCTCCACAAGCGCATAGACATCATTTAAGAATTTACCGATCCCGGCGCCGATCATCGTATACGGGATCTCGGTCACAACGATACATTCCTTGCCGCCCTTCATCTTCTCGATCTCCACCTTGCCGCGGATCTTGATCTTGCCGGCACCGGTCGAATAGATACCGATCAGTTCATCCTGATTGGTCACGATGCCTCCGGTCGGGAAATCGGGTCCTTTGATATACTGCATCATCTGTTCGGTATTGATGTCCGGATCCTTCATATAGGCCTTGACACCATCGATGACTTCTCCGAAATTGTGCGGCGGAATGGATGTAGCCATGCCGACGGCGATACCTTCCGCTCCGTTGATGAGGATATTGGGCACCTTGACCGGAAGTACCTCCGGTTCCTTCTCCGTCTCATCAAAATTCGGGACAAAGTCTACGACATCCTTGTCGAGATCCGCCAGATATGCCTCCTGCGTGATCTTGTGCAGTCTCGCCTCCGTATAACGCATCGCAGCGGCTCCATCACCCTCGATCGAGCCGAAATTACCGTGACCGTCGATGAGCGGCAGTCCCTTCTTGAAATCCTGCGACATCACTACGAGTGCATCGTAGATCGAACTGTCTCCGTGCGGGTGAGACTTACCCATCGTATCTCCTACGATACGCGCACTCTTTCGATACGGCTTATCGTAGCGGATCCCGAGCTCATACATATCATATAAGGTTCTGCGCTGTACCGGCTTTAATCCGTCTCTGACATCCGGCAGTGCACGTGCGACAATGACACTCATCGCATAATCGATATAGGATTTCTGCATCACCTCTGAATATTCAGTCCGTATCAGTCTCTCTTCTACATCCATTTGTTTCATCTCCATTTAACAACTGTTATTATACGTCTAATTCCGCATCATGCGCGTGCTCATAGATAAATGCCTTGCGCGGCGGTACATCTGTTCCCATCAGCATCGCAGTCACATCGCTCGCCATGCGTCCGTCCTCGATCTCGACCTTTTTTAACATCCGCGTCTCGGGATTCAGGGTCGTCTCCCATAACTGGGAAGCATCCATCTCTCCGAGTCCCTTGTATCGCTGCAGGTTGAAGCTGCCCTTGTGCGTCTTTCTGTATTTCTCCAGTGCCGCATCATCATAGAGGTATTCTTCCTCTCCTTTTTTCGGCATTGCCTTGTACAGCGGAGGCATCGCGATATATACGTGTCCCTCAAAGATCAGTTCCGGCATAAACCGGTAGAACAATGTCAGCAGCAGCGTGGAGATATGCGCACCGTCCACATCGGCATCCGCCATGATGATGATCTTGTCATAGCGCAGCTTGGTAATATCAAAATCATTGCCGTAGCCTTCGGAAAATCCACAGCCAAACGCATTGATCATCGTCTTGATCTCGGCATTGGCGAGCACCTTATCGATCGATGCTTTCTCCACATTGAGGATCTTACCACGGATCGGCATGATCGCCTGATACATACGGTTACGCGCCATCTTGGCGGAACCGCCCGCCGAATCTCCCTCGACGATAAAGATCTCACACTGGGAAGCATCCCTCGACTCGCAGTTTGCAAGCTTGCCGTTCGAATCAAAAGAGAATTTCTGCTTGGTCAGCAAATTCGTCTTGGCCCGCTCCTCGCTCTTACGGATCTTCGCTGCCTTGAGCGCACAGTCAATGACTGCCTTTAACGTCTCTAAGTTTTTATCAAAGTAGAGCTGGATCTCCTCACCGGCCACCTTGGCTGTCACCTTGGCTGCGTCCTGATTGTCCAGCTTGGTCTTGGTCTGTCCCTCAAACCGCGGATCAGGATGTTTTATGGAGATGACAGCCGTCATACCGTTTCTGACATCCGTTCCGGTGAAGTTGGCATCCTTTTCCTTTAGAATGCCCAGTTCTCTGGCATACTGATTGATGACGGTCGTAAATACCGTCTTAAAGCCGGTAATATGCGCACCGCCCTCTGCATTGTAGATATTATTACAGAATCCCAGAATATTTTCATGGAACTCATTCGTATACTGGAAAGCCGCTTCGACCTCGATACCGTCACTCTCACCCTTGAAATAGATCACATCATGGATCGTCTCCAGATTCTTGTTCAGATCACGTACAAAACCTACGATACCTTCCGGCTCATGAAATTCGACATGCTCTGACTGGCCATCCCGCAGATCCTCATATATAATTGTTAAATTTGGATTTAAGTATGCCGTCTCATGCATACGACTTTTGACATCGTCGCCCTTGAATCTCGTCTTCTCGAAGATCTCCGGGTCGGGAAGAAAGTTGATCTTCGTTCCGGTCTTTCTCGTTTTTCCGATGACCGGAAGCAGTCCGTCCTCCAGTTCAAGCACCGGCTTGCCCCGCTCATAGCGGTCATGATGTACATATCCTTCTCTGCTGATCTCCACATCCATATAGGTAGACAACGCATTCACGACTGAGGAACCAACGCCGTGCAGTCCTCCGCTCGTCTTGTATGCTTCATTGTCGAATTTACCTCCGGCATGCAGAGTCGTAAAGACAAGACGCGCCGCAGAGATGCCTTTTTCATGCATTCCGACCGGAATACCACGGCCGTTATCCTCTACCGTACACGATCCGTCTGCCTCGAGTGTCACGCGGATCAGATCACAATAACCCGCCAGATGCTCGTCCACCGAATTGTCCACGATCTCGTAGATCAGGTGGTTTAATCCCTTTCTGGACACACTGCCGATATACATTCCGGGTCGCTTACGGACTGCCTCTAGTCCCTCTAATACCGATATACTGCTGGCATCATAACTGCCCTTTGCCATAATTATCTGCCCCTCTTTCCAGATCTTGTGCTATTCGAAGATTATAGCACAACCGTTCGTTCTCCGTAAAGGAGTTTTTATATCTTTTCGAACATTTGTTTGTTTTTGTTCATGAACGTTTTTCTATGATGTAAAAAACACCGTCCTCCTTGGGACGTATCCTGATCTCGTGGATCAGCGCCAAGTTTTTATTCAGGCGCAGGTTTTTCTTGACAAATCCTTCCTCGCCCGCATACAAAAACAGATGTCCATGTTCTGACAGAAGTTCCGCGAACCGCCGGAAGCAGCCGCTGTAGAGCTCATCGAGTTCTTCCTTCGTCTTCTTGCCTCGCTTTGGCATATCCGCATAGATCTCTGTCATCTGATGTTTTGACGTGAACTGTGTAAAATCTTTTGTGATAAAATTGCAGGTCACACCGGCGGTCGCCGCATTTTGTTTTGCTCCTGCGATTGCCTGTCCGAACAGATCTACCGCATAATTATCATAAGTCTTCATGCGCAGATTACGCTCGATCACGAATGTTCCGACACCGCACAGTGCATCGAGCACAACTGCCTGTTCACTCAGATAAGGTCTCACCAGTTCAATGAGTGCCGCCGCCAGCGACGGATGCATCGAAGCCGAGATCGTCTGTTTTCTCCATGCAAACCGGTCATCCGGGATCGTATACAGCTTCAGACACGGATAAAAGCTGCCGTCCTTTGTGCGTGTCAGGCGCACCTCGACCTCATAATCCGTCGCAGAATTCTGCAGTTTTCCGTCACTGACAGACTCCAGTTCCCGTGCCAGTTCCTTCACGAGCGCGGTCTTTTGTACAGTATCTTCCATGCCACGCACTTCTATACGAAAATAAAAGGGCGCATCCTGTGTATGCGTCTGTTCTAAGATCGTGAGCAGATCAGCATCCATCAGAGCCTTTGCCAGTTCCGGAGCCGTCCCGCGGATCGTACCCTTTACATGCAGGGTAAATAACAATTCCCGGAATGTGTGCAGTCTGCTAAGCGATGACAGTTCCGTCGTGCGCACGCGCACACCAAACGGATGCACTGCTGTGCGCACTTCTTCCCTGCACCGCGCTTCGATCTGCTTTTTCAACGGCTCCCGCAGCGCATATTCCGTCGTAAAGATGACATCACTCGTTCTGCGCCAGCCGCTGAATGTATGCTTTTTGATCACATCGTTTTCAGATAAGAGCTGCTGCAGCAATCCGCGCTCCTCTGCCACATGCTTTCGTTCTTCCTCTGCGGGCTCGTAGGTGAGCAGCTGCTCGTAGCGCGCTCTGAGCGGCTCCAGATACGGTGTTACATCCAGTTCCTTTAACGCCTGCAGATAGGCACTTTTTACAAAACGTGTCTGCTCCGCTTCGTATGCCTCATACAGCGCCTGCACACACTCATCCATGCCGAGTTCTCCGAGCAGCAATGCCGCATTTTTCCGCACCTTGGCATCCTCGTGTGACAATAGCTTCTCTATATTTTCCGGTATACCATCCTCCGCACGCAGCGCCCAAGCTGCCTTCGGATCGTCCTTACAGCGTTTTTTTAACTCGATCAGATTGGCGCGGACATCTTCGCCGCGGTAGATTGCTTCTATACATTTATCCATTCGCTTTTTTCTCCATATATGCTTTTACATCGCTGCAAAAATCTTCCCATGCCTGCGGCTGTTCCACAAAATATTTCGGACAGTTTTTCCCCGTAATGTCATAATGGCGCAGCAGATCCGTCTCGTCCAGACTGTATCGGAAACAGAGCCATGACACCAGCTCCACCAGTGAATCATACGTCTTTTGCGTGAATTGCCCGCTCTCATCCGGGATGCAGCACTCGATCGATATCGTGTCGCGGTTCCGGTCATTGGACGCATATGCCCACTCACTACATGGAACACACTGGATGATCTCTCCATCCAGCCCAATGATAAAATGACTGCTCGCCTTCGTCGTATGGGATGTCTTCAGGTTTTCAAAATAATCCCTGTTGTCCTGCGCAGACGTACCCGGATTGGCTGTGTAATGAATGACGATACCATTCACCTGCTCCAGCGTGATCCCCGGTCTCGAATACTCATTCACCGTGAGCAGCTGTACATCGAGCGGCGGCCGGTCCATCTCCGTCACTTCCCGCGCATTCGCCGGCAGATCACTCTCCTGTGATGTAACTACCGGCGTCTCGGCCAGCACACGTGCCCTGACCTGTTTCCGGTGTATCCCCCAGACGCCCATGAGACAAACTGCGGAAATGACGATCAGGATGATCCATATTCTGCTCCGTCTTCGTCTTCTGTATCCATCCAAATGTCTATTCCTCCGTCATCAGATATTCTGTAACCAGATCGACGGTCTCGTCTAATTGCTGCTGGGTATGCGCCATGGATAAAAACATTGCCTCAAACTGCGCTGGTGCAAGGTAGATACCATGCGCTATCATATAGTTGCAGTAATGTGCATATTTCGTCGTATCCGATGTCTTGGCACTCTCATAATCGCGCACCTTCTCACCCGTGAAATACAGGCATCCGAGCGATCCGACATGATTGACCTGATACGGCTTACCTGCCGCCTCTACAGCCATCGCCAGTTTTCCGAAAAACATATCTGCCTTTTCATTCAGTTCACGGTAATACTCCGGGTGCTCCCGCAGGATCGTAAGCTGCGTATATCCTGCCGCCATAGCAACCGGATTGCCGCTGAGCGTACCTGCCTGGTAGACCGGGCCGACCGGTGATACCATCTCCATAATCTCCCGTCTGCCGCCATAGGCGCCGACAGGCATTCCCGCGCCGATGATCTTGCCGAACGTCGTCAGATCCGGCCGCACACCGAAATACTCCTGTGCACCGCCAAAGCTTAAACGGAATCCGGTAATGACTTCATCAAATAACAGCAGCGCACCGTATCTCGTACACAGATAACGGAGTCCCTCTAAAAATCCGGGTTCTGCCGGAACGACTCCCATATTTGCCGCTACCGGCTCGACGATCACGCATGCGATCTGATCCGGGAACTGCGAAAACAATGCCTCAACAGATGCAAGATCATTATAGCCTGCTGTGAGTGTATCCTGTGTGCATCCGACCGGTACTCCTGCGGAATCCGGTGTGCCTGATGTCATTGCCCCGCTGCCTGCCTTTACGAGCAGTCCGTCGGAATGTCCGTGATAACATCCGGTAAATTTGATGATCTTATCGCGTCCGGTAAATCCGCGTGCCACGCGGATCGCGCTCATGACTGCCTCTGTACCGGAATTGACCATACGCACCATATCGATTGACGGAATATTGTCACAGATCAGTCTCGCCATGTCTACCTCGATCTTGGTCGCTGCTCCAAAACTGAGTCCTCTGGCGCAGGCATCTACGACTGCCTCCAATACTTCCGGCTGGTTGTGTCCTAAGATCATCGGTCCCCAGGAACCGACATAATCGATATACTGATTGCCGTCCTCGTCCCACATGTTGGATCCGGATGCCCGCGCGATCATTCGCGGTGTGGAACCGATCGAACCGAAGGCCCGCACCGGTGAATTGACCCCTCCCGGGATCAGCCGCACTGCTTCCTCAAATATCTGTTCTGATTTTGTCATTATCCGATCAGTCCTTTCTGCATGCATGCTGCCAGTTCTTTTGCAAAATAAGTAATGTAGATATCCGCCCCTGCACGATATGCGCCGACTGCCATCTCACACATGATGCGCTCCTCATCGATATATCCGGCTGCGGCAGTCGTCTTGATCATCGAATATTCTCCGCTGACGCTGTAGGCTGCCACCGGTACATCTGTCGCGTTCTTGATCTCACGGATCAGATCTCCGTAACATGCTGCGGGTTTTACCATGACGATATCTGCGCCCTCTGTCACGTCGAGCTGTGCTTCCTTTAATGCTTCTCTGCGATTATGGAAGTCCATCTGATAGCTCTTGCGGTCTCCGAAGCTCGGCGCGGATTCTGCTGCATCGCGGAACGGGCCGTAAAAGGCGGATGCGAATTTTGCGGAATATGCCATGATCGGTATGTTCGTATATCCGTTCTCATCCAGCGCTTCGCGGATCGCTGCGACTCTGCCGTCCATCATATCAGACGGTGCGATCATGTCTGCACCGGCCTGTGCCTGTGCGACCGCGATCTTCTGCAGATAGCTAAGTGTCGCATCGTTGTCTACTTCTGTGCCGTGCAGGATCCCGCAGTGTCCGTGTGAGGTATATTCACACATGCACAGATCTGCGACCAGATACATATCCGGATGCGTCTCTTTTGCATGGCGCAGTGCCTTCTGCACGATGCCGTTATGATCGTATGCTCCGCTGCCCGTCTCGTCCTTGTGATCCGGGATACCGAAAAACATCACTGCGTGGACACCTGCTGCCTCCAGTTCATCGAGGCACTCGTCCATGCGGTCGATGCTGTAGCGGTACTGTCCGGCCATGGAGGGGATCTCCTCTTTGATATTGGTTCCTTCCACTACAAATGTGGGATAGATCAGTGAAGCCGGGCTCATGCGTGTCTCACGCACCATGTCCCGCAGTACCTGGCTGCTGCGCAGTCTGCGGGGACGCTGTATCATTTGTTCGTTATGTGACATTTCTATTACTTCCTTTCAAGTGTTTATAATTACATGTAATCGCGAAACTATTTTGAATCGGGCTGTCTGAATGCGTTCACAGCAGACATCCGATCAGATTGCTCCGTTGCCCGGCGGTGTCTCGCTTAGACTAGCCATAGACTCATGGCAAGATACTACCTGCTCGCACTTCGCCGGACAAAAGTCGCAACTGACGGGGTCTACTGAGATCTCATCCGCCAGCCCGACACTACATGTTGGCTACGAAACATATGCACTGTTTAGAGTTGGTCTTGTGCGCACATATGCAATATACAAAATAACAGCAACAAAATCAGACATGACTTTCTCGCGTTGCTGGTGTTCAATAAAAACTGACTGTACTCACATGCCCTAAGTTACGCATTGAAGGCATTTCTCAATCAGTAAAGTAGTGCTAGGCTGCAAGCCTGTAATCATGGCAGTTCTCATCAGTTGCGACGTTTGTCCGGCGAAGTGCGAGCGAATTGATAACAATACGCATGTCATAACTGAAAGCCGCAGGCTATGTGTGCGAAGGACACATAAGAGCCAAGGCTGAAGAAACAGCGAGACACCGCCCGGGCAACCGGAGCAATCTGATGAGATGCTGGCGTGATCACAGGCGGCAGCCCTTGACCATTTTTCTGCTTGCGGGAGCTGCGTCCATTTGAAGCAATCGCAACCGGAGCAGTTTGATGAAAGCTGCGTCCGGGTATACCTGCTTCAACCGAAATAGTCTGATGCGAACCGCTCCACCAGCGCGAGCAGCCCCTGCACAGATGCTTCCGCTGCGACCTGTGTCTGCATGCCTGCTTCCCGTGCGGCCTGCGCTGTCATCTCACCGATGCAGAGCGCCGTCAGTTTTTTCACCTCCGGCTGCGGATGCCTATGCAGAAATTCCCGCACAGTCGATGCACTGGTAAAGATGATCCCGCTGAGCCCACTGTTTTCTCCGCCCTGCTGCGTGAGCAGTTCCTCAAAGACCTGCTCGACTGCCGTATCCGTTTCTGCCGCAACAGTATCATAAATAGCCAGATCCGTGATGTCAAGTGCCGCACCCATATGCGTGACAAGCTGTGGGTTGCCGATCGATGATCGTAGGATCAGTACGCGGGTTTCTTCATCCAGACGCTCTTTTAGCAGATCACCGAGTGATGCCCCATCATACGACACAGGCATCAGATCAGCCGACAGCCCATAACTGCGCAACACGCGCGCCGTGCCACTGCCGATCACCGCCAGCCGGATCCTGGATAGCGCACGCGCATCGTAACCTGCTTCATAAAACTGGTCAAAAAAACTCTGCACACCGGCCGGCGATGTAAACACGAGACAATCGTAACACTTTTTTGCGATCTTTTCAAAAAGATCCGGCGTTTCGTCTATGATCCGGCGTGCTACCGTCTCGATCGCCGGCAGTTCGATCACCTCTGCGCCACGTGCCCGAAGCCCTTCTGCGAGTGCCGGCATACGCTCCGCCGGTCTCGTCAGCACGAATCGATGCCCGAACAACGGCTGTTTTTCGTACCATGTGAGCATGTCGCCCAACTCCACGACTGCTCCGACGACAATGATCGCCGGTGTCTGAATATGTGCCTGTAATGCCGCATCCGTGATCTGTCCCAGCGGCGCGCACACACGCCGCTGCCCGGCTGTCGTTCCTTTTTCCAACACTGCGGCAGGAGTCTGTGCATCCATGCCGGCCGCAAGCAAGCCGGATACAATATCCTCCAGAGCAGCCAGTCCCATTAAAAATACAAGTGTTCCACCTGATCGTACATATGCCTCATACGGCAGATCCAGCGGAACCCCGGCACGCTTGTGTCCGGTGATGATGTGGACACTGCCCGCCAGCCCCCGGTGCGTCACCGGAATACCGTTATAGGCCGGGACAGCCAGCGCACTGCTGATCCCCGGTACGACTTCATAATCCACGCCGGATTCCTGCAGTGTGAGCAGTTCCTCGCCACCTCTGCCAAAGAGAAACGGATCGCCGCCCTTCAGGCGCACCACACGTAGCCCTTCCCCCGCCTTGTCCGCCAGCAGCCGGCTGATATCTTCCTGTGCCATCGCATGATTTCCGGCACGCTTTCCCACATAGATCTTCTCTGCCTGCCTGGGTATCATTGATAAAATACCGCTGCCGACCAACGCATCATAGACTACGACCTGCGCCTGCGATAAAATATGTTTTCCTTTTAATGTAAACAATCCCGGATCGCCCGGTCCCGCTCCTACGAGCCAGACTTTTCCCGTATCAGATCTCATAATCCATCCCTCATATAGCGTGCCAGCCCGATCCCGGTCTGCGCCGCCTGTGTCCGGCTGCCACTCGCGCGCTCTCTCGCAAAGCTGCCGTCATATGTATCGCAATATCCTTCCAGTATGAGCTGCTGGCCGTTCACTCGTGCATACACCGCCACCGGTGAACTGCAGCCTCCGTCCAGTTCGCGCAGGAAAGCCCGCTCTGCCTCTGCTGCGACCATACTGTCGGCATCAAAAAATCCATCCAGAAAATGATAATCCTCACCCGCTCTGCCCTGCAGTGCGAGGATCCCCTGTCCTCCGGCCGGGAGCAGTTCTTCCGGCTCAAAATAACGGCTGATCCGCTCCTCCAGCCCGAGACGCCTGAGCCCTGCCGCTGCGAGGATCAATGCACCGTAATCTCCCTGATCGAGTTTTTTTAAACGCGTCTGCACATTTCCACGTACCGGAGCACAGACAATATCGGGAAACAGCTGCTCTAACTGCTGCGCACGCCGCCTGCTCGATGTGCCGACCGGTCTGCTCCGATCCCACTGCGTGACTTTCTGCGGCAGCACCAGTACATCCCTGACATCCTCGCGCCGCGAGCATCCGATGATCGGCAGATCTTCAGCCAGTTCCATCGGCACATCCTTGAGTGAGTGCACACACAGATCGATCCTCTGTTCCCGGAGCGCCAGCTCCAGTTCCTTTACAAACAATCCCTTACCGCCTACCTGATCCAGCGTGCGGTCCAGGATACGGTCTCCGGTCGTCTTCATTGTGATAAGCTGCGGCTCGATATCCACACAATGATCTCTGATGTATTCGATCAGAATCTGTGCCTGTGCGACTGCCAGGGCACTTTCTCTGCTTCCGATCCTTACGACTCTCTTTTTATACATACTTTTATACATGCTTTTAGTCATATTTTTTTCCAAATCCCTGCTCAATCTGTTCCCTGAGCCGTCTCACATGCTGGTGTGTCTGTGCATTTGCCTTGCCGGATGCGATCGCGATCAGCAGCTCGCTGTCCGGTACCTCTACCGTTGCCGGAAAATAAAAACTGCACAGCGTATGATCCGTAGCTACATTCACGTGAATCTCCCTGTGTCTGCACTCTCTGTAGATTGCCTCATTCACCGCCGGATCATCCGTCGCCGCGATCACCGCATCCATATCTTCTTCCATGAGACACCCCGGATGGTAACGGTCATTCACATACGTGATGCGATCCTGCCACTGATCCAGCAGTTCCTGCATCTGCTCACTGCATTCCGGCGCAATGATCGTCAGACGACACGGTGTTTTGGCCAGTGCTGCCACACGTCTGGCCGCGATCGCACCTGCACCGAATATAACGATATGCGCATCCTCCATCCTCACATACAGTGGAAAATACTTATATTTTTGCTCATTCATCGTCCCTGATCCTCCTCTAATAATTCCAAACAGCGCGAAAATGTATCCGCGTCCAATCCATCACGCAGTAAATACAACAAATGTGCATACACTTTGCCGCCGCTGCGCACAGCTGCGACCCGGACGGTCTCGCGCTGCTCACATGACAGATCCGCACAATCCCGGTGCATGCGTCCCCACAGATCTTCTGCCGCTGCCGCGGATACCCCTGCGATCCGCGGGATCAGATCCCTGTTATAATAAAAACGTGAAAATTCCTCACATGCCTGCGCAAGCCTCTCCTGTGCACGCGCGTACTGCTCCTGCTGCGTGGCTGATAATGGTTCGACATGCAGATCATCCATACAGATCAGGCGCACCCCGGGCAGATCACCGATCGCGGGATCGATATCTCTAGGCACTGCCAGATCGACAAACACCTTGTCCTTTAACACTGCTTCCTGTCCTGCCAGTCCTTCCGGTGTGATCGTCAGATTCGGGCTGGCCGTGGCAGAAAAGATATAATCTGCCTCCTGCAGCATCTGATAACGCTCACCATAGTTGATACGCGCTGCCCCCTCCGGGATATCTACGATACCGCTGCGATACTGGCGCACCGTGACGGTCACCTGCATCTGTTCCTGCATGAGCGCCTGTGCAGTGAGCCGTCCCATCATACCGTTACCGATCACCAGCGCCCGTTTTCCTGCAAACTCAGCCCCCTGACTGCGCAGCAGTCCGATCGCTGCCGAGGCTGCACTGCGGTTGCCTTTTTCAAATGTGATACTGCTTTTGATCTGCTTGGCCACAGTCACCGCCTGCCGGAACAGCACCTCCAGACAGTTATCTGTCGTATAAGCCTCCCGTGCCAGAGCGATCGCATCGCCCACCTGCGTCAGTATCTGATCTTCTCCTAAGATCTGTGAACACAGTCCGCACGCCAGTTCAAACAAATGGTGCGCCGCATCCATTCCTTCACGCGCGCAGAAATAAACCCTGTCCGGCTCTACGGGCTGCTGTCTGTAAGTACATACCCAATCACACAGATCGATCTGTGTCTCCTCATCCAGACTCACATATAATTCCATCCGATTGCAGGTGGACAGCAGCACACAGCCGCGGATCCCCTGCGTATGTTTTAATGTCTGTAGCGCCTGCTGTGCCGCAGATCTCGTAAATGCAAAACGCTCACGCACAGCGATCTGTGCCGTGCTGTGATCGATTCCTATCATCTGTAATCTCATAACTATCTCTCTATTTTCTCGTCAACTGGTACATCAGGGCATTGACGATCGCCGCCGCCACATTGGAACCGCCCTTTCTGCCTCTGGCGATAATATACGGTACATCTGTGCCGAGGATCAGTTCCTTCGCCTGAACGACATTGACAAATCCTACGGGCACTCCGATGATGAGCCCCGGCCGGTACTGTTTTTGTTCCATGAGCTCATACAGCCGGATCAGTGCTGTCGGTGCGTTGCCGATCGCATAGATCGTCGGACCGGGCAGTTCTGCTGCCTTGGTCATCGCCGCCGCCGAGCGCGTTGTACCATCACGCTTTGCACGCTCTGCCACATCCTCATCGGAAATAAAATTATAGACCTTGGCACCGAGCTGTGCCAGCGCCGTCTTATTGATCCCTGACATCGCCATCTTCGTATCGGTCACGATATTCGCGCCGTCCGATAATAGCTGATGCGCCAGTGTGACCACGCCCGGTGAGAACACCAGACTGTCCGCATAATCAAAATCCGCCGTCGTATGGATCACGCGCTTGAT
Source organism: bacterium (assembly GCA_050872965.1). GTDB lineage: Bacteria > Bacillota > Clostridia > Lachnospirales > Lachnospiraceae > W0P33-017. Next base: position 41,522 of record JBNMHW010000011.1, read on the forward strand.
CACCGGTTCTTCAAGCGGATCAAAAGTCCGCTCGCCGAGCTCCTGCGTGATGATCTCAAAGCTGCGCTGCTCGATCTGCGCCGGCAATAATTGTTCAAATTCCGGATGCCCCGGTAAAACTGTCTCATTTTTATTCGTTGTATTCATAATCATATCCAATGCTCCGGGATTCTGTAATATAACCTCAACTAATAATTATAACAAAAGAACTGTTTGCAGACAAGACGCACAGTCAAAGAAGCGCATTCATCATTGCAGCTTTGCAACAATGCGGGAGTTTGACAGTTGAATATTAAAAAAAGTTATCGCAGGTCGCATAAAACCTGCATTTTTTATGTCAAATTTTTTGAGATTATACGTGCTCTTTTGTACTCCATGTGATATAATATAACTAGTATATCACATGGAGGAATTTCTAATGTATGTTTGCATTACTGGAGTCAAAAATAATCAAGATGTATACCTGAAACAATCTTACAGAAAAGAAAACGGCAAAACATCGTCGCGCATCTATAAAAAGCTAGGAAAATACAATCTCCTTCTGGAACAGTTCGATGGTGACAAAGAAAAACTCATGGCATGGGCTAAAAACGAAGCTGCCAAAGAAACCATACTCTACAACGAACGCACCGGAAAGGTTACTGTTGAGTTTTCTCAGGCTGCCTGCATTCCTATCAACGAGGCTCGTTCCTTTCATGTAGGGTATCTGTTCCTTCAACAGCTCTGCTCCGAGCTTCGCCTTGATAACATCTGCCGGGTGATCAAGACTCACCACAAATTTAAGTATGACCTCCTTGCAATCCTTACGGATCTGGTTTACGCAAGGGTTCTTTCCCCTTCAAGTAAACTTAGCAGCTATAACTTTTGTAAAACTCTGCTCGAACCGCCAAAGTATGCGATTCAAGATGTTTACAGGGCTTTGTCTGTAATCGCGGAAGAATCGGATTTTATCCAGAGTGAACTTTATAAAAACTCAAACTTTATCCATCCGAGAAATCAGAAGATCCTTTACTATGACTGTACGAATTATTACTTTGAAATTGAGGAAGAAAGCGGCTTGAAACACTATGGAAAAAGCAAAGAAAACCGTCCTAATCCAATTGTTACTATGGGACTGTTTATGGACGCTGACGGCATTCCGCTTGCATTTGATATTTTCCCAGGCAATCAAAACGAACAGACGACACTCAAACCTTTAGAAAAGAAAATCATAAAAGATTTTAACTGCAGTGAATTTATCTTTTGTTCGGATGCCGGGCTGGGAAGTGCCAACAACCGTGAGTTTAACAGTATTGGAAACCGTGCCTACGTCGTTACTCATTCTCTGAAAAAAATGAAACAGGAAGACCGCGATATTGCAATGAATCCAACCCAGTTTCGAAAGGTTGGTTCGACTGATTTTGTAGATATCAGAACTTTGGACGAAACCGATACAGAAGTTTTTAACGCCATTTATTACAAAGAAGTTCCGATTGTTACTGGTGATCTGGATGAAACACTGATCGTTACATATTCACCTAAGTATAAGGCTTATCAGCAAAAAATCAGGGCACGCCAAATTGAACGTGCAGAGAAAATCATCAACTCTCCTTGTAAAAAACGAAAGGGCAAAAATCAAAATGATCCTATGCGTTTTGTGAAAAAGACGGCTGTAACAAACGATGGCGAAATTGCAGAAAAGAAAGTGTATGAGCTTGATGAGGAGCAGATTGTAAAAGAAGAACTTTACGATGGTTTCTATGCAGTTATTACAAACCTTGATGGAAATATCGAAGAAATCATAAAGATCAATAAGCAACGTTGGGAAATTGAAGAGAATTTCAGAATCATGAAAACAGAATTCGAAGCAAGACCCGTTTATGTCAGAAGGGACGACCGAATCAAGGCGCATTTCATGACATGCTATATCAGTCTTCTTCTCTACCGCTTGTTAGAGAAAAAAATGGGAAGCAGCTATTCAACAGAGCAGATCATCGAGTCTTTGCGTTCTATGAAAATGACACTGCTTAATACTGCTAATGGCTATGTTCCATCCTACACGCGAACCGAAATAACAGATTCCTTGCACAAATCTTTCGGTTTTCGAACCGATTATGAATTTATCAAAAAATCTACGATGCGAAGTATCATTAAGCAAACAAAAGAAATAAATTTGTCATAAGCGCAAAATAGCACATATCGTTACGAAACAAAAAACGGCTACAAGCCTTGATTTTACTGGCTTTGCAACCGCTTTTTGCTCTTCAACTGTCAAAGATGGGATTATAACAAAAGAACTGTTTGCAGACAAGACGCACAGTCAAAGAAGCGCATTCATCATTGCAGCTTTGCAACAATGGATGCGCTTCTTTTTGCCTCATTTTTCCTTATATTACAGTGCTATACACCCTGCTATCCATTTTCATATAATATGCTCAACAACAGTGATTCCTCCAATTGAATCCATTATAAATAGAAGTTGTACATTTATATCTTCGCATTTATACCAATGGACTATAAACCAGATAATTCGTAGTCAAATCATCCACAGTAATCTTCATCGTACCAGAGGATGATACGACACTGATACCGGCAAAAGGGCAGCAAACCGCCGGTTCAAGTCTTGTATTACTTTATCGTTATCCATGCTACTCCTCCTATCTCTTCTTCAAAATAACCCATTTTGCTTTTCTTCTATTTCCTTGCTGTCCAAGTATGCCTTGTTCTTTTAATTCCGCAAAAATTCTGGAGATTGTTCTTTTCGATACTCCAAGCTTCTCTGCATACTGCGCCTGCGTTTCTGTCGGATTTTCGGCAATAATTTTCAATAGTTTTTGAATATGATCTGGGAGATTTTTATCTGTATATGTCACTTCATCAACGCCATTTCCAATGCCATTAATGCCATTTTCAACGTCATCAATGCCGTTATCATCTATATTAACGCCATTTTTAATGCCAATAGCATTATTCTGTCCCCGATAAATGTTGATACGCAAATCAACCTCACCGCCAATAAACTCTGGTTCCCGCAATCCGGCAGATTTTACTTTATCTATAATTCTAGGAATACCGCTTCCCCAATGTTCGATTAAATTCATATATGAAAACGCATGAGCAAGTGCTTCATTCCTGATTTTGGAATAGCCTTCCTTCATACGCTCCATAGTCTGTCCCATTGGCAGTTTACCGGGAGAAGTAATTTCCAAGCGGTTGTCATATACTGCAACCTGTATCGTACCATGATCCAGATAACTACGATGTACCATTGCGTTGATAATCAACTCACGAATAGCATCCGGTGGAATTTCATAAATATCCTGTCAATAAAGCCCCACAATCGTCGCACCCAAGTGAATATTTCGCAAAACAAACTGAAATGCATCGTCTATCTGCTCCCAAAGCGGACCTGTATATTCTCTACGATCAACAAATACCGCTTTTGTTGTTCCTTTGAACACACCACATTGCGTTGCAACATGCATTCCTCCCTTGCCCGTTAGAATCGCAAAAGCATTGGATGGATAATCTTTTCCATCACGCTCAATCAATATTCCCCAGGAACGAAGTTGCTGTCTGCCAACGTCTTTGATGGACGCTTTTTGCTCCTCGTTATGAGCATTTTTAACCGCCTGTTCCTTCATTGCTTTGCAAAGAGCATCAATATCTCCGTCTGTAATGGTCAGTCCAGTACACAAAGACTGATCAAAATAACGGTGACTTCCCTCAAACATCAGCTCTTTTATCATGTACTTATCGGCAAGGCGAGTAGTTCCAGCGACTCGGACATATACGCCGCCTTCTCTGCCAAGAGCCTTGATATAATACGGTCGCTGTCTGCCCTCGGAAATTTCCACTACAATGACAGTTTTACCGTCAACTGTCTGTAATGTAATATCTGGAATAATCGCCGGTTCGCAGCTGTCCGATATGACACTGGCAATGGCATCCATTTTTTTGAACACATCTTCCTTGTCAAAGCCAATAATTTCTCTGGTCTTATCGGCAATTCCGAAAATGATCTTACCTCCGGTTCCATTGGCAAAGGCAACCACAGACTTCATATATTTGATACTTTTCTCCGGCAGGTTTTCCTTGAACTCTACATTCTTGGATTCCCCTGCAAGAATTTCTTCTATGGTCATGATCCTCCTCCCTTCTTGATCCAAAATTTGGTCGTTGACAATAAATATTTTTCCTCATATAATAAACATAGGTTTATAGTGCATCCGTGCTAGTGTCTGTTTACAGATGCTATGTTGCCTGTATTCCAGCTGCCCAGGTCTCCGTGATGGTGTCTGCTTGCAGATGCTTGAATCACGGGGTCTTTTTTTGTCCATATTCCATAAAATCGTATATTCTGATCACTCTATGAAGATTACTACGATTCGGACTATCTAAGGAACTTAAAATATTGTTGTTCTCTGTAAATATTGCTTCCAAAATGCTTCGATACTGATTTACATCTATTTTTTCTTCTGGCATACACCCAAGCAAACGAATCGCCTTCAGCAAATTATCTTTTTCTTGTGTCCATACTTTCCACGCAGTTCTTTCTCCAATCGCAGAACGATTACGTTTTATTGTTGATTCTGTGACAATTTCAGTATATGAATGTGGTGCTTTTTCTTCTGCCAATTCGCTTTTCATATTGGATTTTGAAATATAATACCACACCGGTAATTTCCAAGAATTTTGTTTTGCAAGCTCTGGATAAACAAATTTTAATAATTGCTCGCATGGATATAACGAATCGTGTAAAATAATGTTTCTATACCATTGTTCAGAATTTACCGCTCTTGCCAAACCATATACGCCGGTTGTTGCTAAACCAATCGACAGAGCAAGCATATTTTCATCAATACGACCGTCATCCAATGAAGCAACCTGCATCGTTGGTCCCGGTTGTTGAGTTAACGCAAACGTATAAAGTTCATCCTTAAATCTACGCAATAATTTAACAGGTAAAGCCGCTTTTTTCACAGACAGCGCATCATATAACAGACTAAAATCCGAAAGGGTTATTTTCGTCATTTCCAGTAATTTACCATGTATAATCATCGAATGAGAAGTTATCTCGCTTCCAACAAAATCCGGCTTATATTCAACAAACACAAAGCGTTTTTGTAACGTTTCTATTTTATCCAATGGCAGGCATTCTACAACATCACTAAGAATTGCCTGAATATCCAAATCTGAAATAGAGTACCCTATAAAAATAATAGGATATTCCATAAAAATTGTCATCAATTTGGCCGCAAGATATTTTCCCTTGTCATGAAATTTCTGATAGTCCGCTTGGTTAATGACAATAGATTCTGGATTTTGTACAGAACCATGAATTTTATAGATTTCCGCAATTCCCTGCAACTGTGAAAATACCAGTTCATCCTGTCCTACAAAAGTTTTATAACCTTCAAAAATATTCTCAAAAAAGCAGTCATAATTTGTTGTAATAACACCGGACAAATTATCTTTTGCAATATTTCTGAGTTTTTCAACTTCCTCTGCATAAGCAGGATCAACCGTTGAAAGTGAAACAATATATTCACTTATTTCTGCCTTAAAAGGAGAAATCCCAGCGGAAACTGCGCTGTGTACTTTTTCTGAATCTGAACGTATTCCTTTCTCATTATTAAACCAAGCATCATTAAAATCTTTTTCAATATAGCTCGCAACCAATGGAAGTTTTTCTTCTGTATGTTCCGCTTCACTGGCTTTATTTTCATAGAATCTATAAGCAAACGGATCTCTTTTTACCTTCTCAGCAAAATATGTCAATAAGCCAACCCAGTCTGGTAATCCATAATATCTTCTGGTAATACCAGAACCCGCAAACAAAAATGGTGTTGTATTAAATCTTGCAACCACTTCTTGTAGTGTCATATAGTTCTCCTTCCTGTGTTTAAATATTCACATTACTTTAATGCTTCTAAATTTTTGTCTCACTGAATCCAACATTTACGTCCTATATCATTTTCCCATAATCCTATAGATCTCATCCATATCCATATGCTCCCGCAGTGCCGCTGCCAACAGATCAAACTGCTGCTCGCGGTATGCCGCAAGTGACTGGCTGTGTGCTGTATGGAGTGTCAGCCCGCGTCTGCGCGCCAATGCACGCACGAGTGCGTCCACCACTCCGTCACCGTCGAAAAATCCGTGTACATACGAACCGTATACTGTATCAGATGCGACTCCGTCTGCTTTTTCCACAGCGTTCGTCTCGTCATATAAATGCACGAGTGTCTGCGCTTCGGGCGATATCACAGTCTCTCCCATGTGTATCTCATAACCGTCAACCGTACAGCCGGACAGTTCTGACAATGCACCGCCTAACACTCTGATTGACCCATGCACGCGCGTCAGGGCTTTTTGTTCTCCAAATACCGTCTCTGTCGGCAAAAATCCCAATCCCTGCAATGTTCCGCCGCCTTCTGTCATCATCGGATCACTGATCCGGCGTCCGAGCATCTGATAACCTCCGCAGATGCCAAACAGCACGCTGCCCTTCTCATGTGCTTTCGCGATCATAGCCTCCATGCCGCTGCTGCGCAGCCAGCGCAGATCGTCCATCGTATTTTTCGTGCCGGGCAGAATGATCAGATCCGGCGTGCCCAGCTCCATCGGCTGTTCCACATAACGCAGTGCGATATGCTCCGCGTGCTCTAGCATCAGAAAATCCGTAAAATTAGACAGATGCGGCAGGCGGATCACCGCCACATCCAGTTCGCCGTCTGCAGATGCCCGGTGCAGACGCTGTGCGAGCGAATCCTCATCCTCGATGTCGATATTCAGATACGGTGTCACACCGACTACCGGTATCTCACAAAACTGCTTTAACTGCTCGATGCCGGGTTCTAAGATCGAACGGTCACCCCGGAACTTATTGATGATGAGCCCTTTGATCCGGGCGCGTTCCTGCTCCTCTAACAGTGCAACAGTTCCAACCAGCTGCGCGAACACACCGCCACGGTCGATATCTCCGACGAGCAGCACCGGTGCATCGACCAGTTCTGCCATACCCATATTGACAATATCATTTTCTTTTAAATTGATCTCTGCCGGTGAGCCCGCGCCTTCGATCACGATGATATCATTTTCTGACGCCAGTGCATCGTAAGCCTCCCTGATATCCGGGAGCAGGCTCTTTTTGTACGCAAAATAATCCCTCGCACTCATGTTCCCACGTGCCTGCCCGTTCACGATCACCTGTGAACCGACATCGCTCATCGGTTTGAGCAGGATCGGATTCATGAGCACCGACGGCTCGATCCCTGCAGCCTGCGCCTGTACGACCTGCGCACGTCCCATCTCAAGTCCCTCTCTCGTGACATATGAATTCAGTGCCATATTCTGCGATTTGAACGGTGCAACGCGGTATCCGTCCTGCGCAAAGATCCTACAAAGTCCCGCAACGAGCAGGCTCTTGCCGGCACCCGACATCGTACCCTGTATCATAATATTTTTTGCCATATTCCGCTACCTCTCACTCCATTCCGATAACACTTCCAACAGCCGCTCATTCTCCTCATGCGTGCGCACGCAGATCCGATATGTCCCCGCAGCCAGCCCGCGGTAATTGCTGCAATCCCGGATCAGTATCCCATGCGCCAGGCAGTGCTCATATAATCCCTGATCCCACATAAAAAACAGATAGTTTGCCGCTCCGCAAAATACCCGTGCACCTATAGCCTGTAGCCGTTCCCACAGCCACTCACGCTCGCTGCGGATGTGCGCAGCCGTATCAGCCAGCCAGCTACGTTCCTTTGTCGCCGCGATACCCGCATATGCTGCCGGAAGTGACACATTCCACTCGGGGAGTTCTTTTTTGCATTTGCATAATAGCATCTCATCACTACACAACATATAGCCAATACGCAGTCCTGCGCAGGCATACGTCTTCGTAAATGCCTTGATGATCACCAGATACGGATCTTCCTGCAGATATTGTCTGCTGCTGTATCTGTCCGGATCCTCCGTAAATCCGATAAAGCACTCATCCATCACCAGCCGGATCTCCCGTTCTGCCGTGATCCTGATAAGTTCCCTAATATATTCCGGTGAGAGCAACGCTCCGGTCGGATTGTTCGGATTGCTGAGCATCACGACATCCGGCTTGTCTATGACGATGCGTTGCAAAAATGCATCTTTCGGCAGCCATTCATCTTCCGGTGTCGTTGTATGAAACATGATCTGCGCTCCAGCCTGTTCCAGCGCACGCTCATATTCATAAAATCCCGGTGCCACCAGCAACGCGCGCTCCGGCCGCAGTGCCCGCGCCAGTGCTGCGATCAGCTCGGAGGCACCGTTTCCACACAGGATCTGTGCCGGATCGGTCTGCTCGTAGCTGCCGATCGCCTCCCGCAGTGCCACACACTCCGGATCTGGGTAGCAGGCAGCCTGCTCCACGCCATGGATTGCTGCTTCCCGCACACCGGGCGGCATGCCATAGCAATTGCAGTTTGCCGAAAAATCGATCACACCCGGATGATCATAGATGTTGCCACCGTGAATGCTCATTTGCGTTTTCTCCTTCCACTACTATTTCATATAATCTGCCTGGCTGTCTGGCTGTGATCACAGCAGTATCTCGGTCAGATTGCTCCGGTTGTGCATACATATCTTAGAGGACGCAGCTCCCGCAAGCAGTCTGACTTTTGCTTTATTGCACGGAACATTCCGATGAGCCTTAGAAAAGCCTGACTCGTGTTCAGCAAAGGCTTCCACGAGTCATAAGTCTCATCTCCATCGTGCAAAGGCAGCAAAATCAGACAATGCCTTGCTCGCGCTGCTGTT
>JBNMHW010000012.1:0-49855 GCA_050872965.1 bacterium
AAACATACTCTTTTGTTATGCTCTTTATTCAGTTATTGATTGCTGAGGCAACTAATAACACGAAAATATTTATTTAAACAGTTAAAACCACGACAGAAACTAAGTTTTCGGACGGGGTGAGGGGGGGAAGTTGTTCATGCAACAAATGAAAATCTTAATCAAAAAACGGTTCATGTTACTGACAATGGTCATCGTTATGATGACCGGGACGGTTGCGCCGGAATACATAGAGACGGTTCAGGCGGATACGACTGTTTATGTTACACCTACGGGGGCAAAATATCATACCCATAAATGTGGGAATGGCACATATTATGCTGCATCGCGGTCATCAGCAAGGGCGCGCGGATTGACACCCTGCCGCAAATGTTTCCCGAATGGAGACAGTGCAGCGTCATCATCTTCCGAGCAGTCGGCCAAGAGTAAGCCTGCAGTTGTGCAAAAAATGGAGCTTAATAAAGATACATTGGAGTTAGTGAAGGGGCAAGCAGTTACGGTTAAGACGCGCCATGCGCCCGGAAAAGTGACATGGAGTTTGAGTGATTCTGCGGTCGCAGTGGTGTCTTCGTCTGGAAAGGTGACGGCAAAGGCAAAGGGAACGGCTACAATTACTGCAATTTCCGGTAAACAGAGCAAACGCTGTAAGGTACGGGTTGAGGAGCCGAAATTAAATCATACTTCTATTACAATGGATTTGAAAGAGGTTACGTATTTAAAATTATCCGGTTGCAGACATTCCGTGAAATGGTATTCCAATGATAGCGATATTGTAAAAGTAAGCCATGGGAAATTGACGGCAAGGGACGTTGGAAGAACGGTTGTCAAAGCGAAGGTGCATGGAAAAACATATTCCTGCAAAGTAACGGTGAGGAAGCCGGAAGTTGAGCGTATCAAGTTGGGAGACTATGATACAGTTATGAAGACAGGTGATTGGCAGGATGTTGAGATAAATGTTCATCCGTCCTATGCAGTGGACTACTATGAGGATATTTCTGTGATATCATCCGATGAGTCGATTGTGACAGCCGAATGGACAGAAGGATGGGACGGTTTATACATAGAACTTTGGTCGGGTGACGCAACCGGAACGGCAGAGATCACGGTGTCTATAGGTGGAAAATCAATATCATTTACAGTGCATGTAAACGAAGATGTCTGAAATGCCCTTGAAATTGTGATTGATTAGAATGGTACGATGGTTATCATTTTGGGCATGCAGGTGATGGGTTTGCAGACATCATTATCAAGCCGGAAGATCCGGGTGGTATGTGAGCAGTTATGATCTGCTTTATTTACCCATGCCATTCCTCGATAACGCCGCAGGCGATCTTGTCACCGGAATTTCCGGATGGCTGTGAGGTGAAATCGTCTGCCTTTGCGTGCACGACAACGGAGCGCCCGAGAATATCTGTTAGGGCGAGTTGTTCGATATATACGCACATCCAGGAGTAACCGTCACACGATGTGATCGGCGGCAGATCGCCGGCATGATAGGGATGCGGCTGATGCTTGGGATTGTAATGTCCGCCGGTATTGGCAAAATTGTTGCTGCAATTTCCGGATTCATGAATGTGGAATCCGTAGAAGGACGGGATATCTTCGGGTGTATAGAGCGGCAGATGAAAAAATTCCGCATAAATGATCATTCCATGATAAGGTGTATTATAGAATTTGACGATGCCGGATATCTCAGGATAGGTCTGGTTGCCGCTGACCAGAGCGACTGCGTTGGGCGGGGTGTCCATCATATCAGAATTGACTGTATTGGGATAGGGAAGCTGCTTCATATGTTTTGCCTGCTGCATATCTGGTTATTTAATTATATACGAAAAAGAGATTATTTAGAACATGAATCCGAGGCACCCAGCCAGTTATAGAATTGACGGCTGGGTGCTTCGTTGTATATTATATGCGAAAATCTTTTCGTGGATGTTTGGCTGTCAGTATGGCGCACTGTTTGGACATAGCAACATGCGTGTATATTTCGGTGATATGTATGGAACTGTGACCGAGCATTTCCTGAATATATCGGATGTCCACATCGGCTTCTAATAGACTGGTAGCAAATGTGTGGCGAAACATATGTGGTGTGATATGGATGTCAATGTCAGCCAGAGAACAGTAGTAATTGATCATACGGCGTACAGCCTGATCTGATAAGGGGTGACCGAATTGATTGACAAAAAAGTGATTACATTGTTGAATCTGGGTGCAAAAGGCATTATGATATTGTTGCAATACATGAATAACCACTTCATTTCCAAGTTGGATACGGCGCTCCTTAGCTCCTTTCCCGAAGATTAGGATTGTGCCATCGGATAGATCCACATCTGAACTGCGCAGAGTGCACAGCTCTGAAATCCGCATTCCGCTGGAAAATAGAAGTTCAATGACAGCAGCATCACGTAGAGCATTTTTCTTCTGATTATCATTATCAGTTTGACCATACTGTGTATAAATGGTTGATAATAGCCGTTCTACTATCGTTAATGGAATGACTTTTGGTAGTCTGGCTGGTTCGCGAAAATGGAACTGAATTTTATTAAATGGATTTTTATCGATGATGTCCTTGTATTCCAAATAATGAAAAAATGCTTTTAGGGATGCGAGCTTACGCTTGACAGTTTTGGGAAGATATTGTTGGTGTAGTGAGGCTGCGTATTGTTCAAGCATGTTGGAATCAATGAGATCAATTTGTGTGGTAGGGCAATGCTCATAGAACTGACGCAGATCAATGCGATAAGCTTTGAGCGTCTTTTTATCCAGACGTTTTTGATGTTCGCAGTAATTGAGATATTCTTGGATTTGTGCGGGTAAATTGTTCATGATATGGTTCTCCTTTGTTTTTTAGCATAAGTATAACTGATGGGACAATGATACCCTAGTTGATTTATTTATCTGTGAAACCGAGATGGGTTTAAACAGTTAATGGATAGATATTAGGAAATAAAAATATATGTTATGGAAGGATGGACAAAATGAGAAAAATGTATTTTCCAATAGGCACGGTTGTATCGTTAAAAGGAATTGAGAAGCGGGTAATGATTTATGGTATTTCACAAAAAGTAAATAAAAATGGAGAGGAACAAGTATATGATTATGTTGCTTGCATGTATCCGGAAGGAAATGTTAATGACGAAAAAATTGTGTTTAATCAAGAGGATATCAATGTAGTTTTTTTTATTGGCTTCCAAGATCCGGAGCAGTTGTTGTTTAGGGCGGCCTTAGATGAAGAAATAGGAGCTACTATACTAAGCCAGTTGAAAGAAAGTGGGTATGATACAAATGTATAAATTATACAAGGGAGCTAAGGCATCGAGGATTGTTTTATTTTGCGTGGGTGTTTTTTTTATCTATGAAGGCTTTGGTGTGGTGTTGCCATTGGTGGTAAAAGAAGGGGTGAATGTGCAATACGCTTTGCTTTTTGTGGGGGCAATTGTGATAGGTCTGTTGTTATTTGGAATGAGTTGTTTTATGAAAGGTAAATCCCCCTATGCTTTTATAGAGAAACTTCGGATGGAAAATCCAGAGTTGGTTTGCCGGTATGAAAAAGAATTTGAGGCAGCAAAAAAAATAGGAGAAAATATTTGGGCAAGTGAGCATTTCTATTATATACGGACGGTTACGGAACTGAAAGTAATTGCAATCGATCAACTGAAAAAGATTCATTTGTATGAGACATATGCCAGAACGAAAACTTATGATATAGAGTTGTATACAGAGAATGAGATAATAAAAGTAACGGTCGCCACTGGATCAAATATGAAGGATGCTGCCATACGGTGTGCTGAAAAACTGGCAGATTGTTCATCTATTGTTGTGGAGTCAGATTTACATTAGATATCGGAGGCTGTAATGAGTGAGTTTTATGTAAAAACAGGAGATTTAAAAACAGTAGCTGCAGATGCATTGTTATGTGAATTGGCAATAGAGCGTGAAAAAAAGGCTCTCGGGAATTTAATGTGCCGGTTTACAACAGATGACGCTGGAGTACTGAAGGCCTTGGAGTCGCTTGTTGAATGTTTGAATGATCAGAAAAATAGCATGCAGACAATGAGGGATGTATTGACACAATGCATAGATAAATATAGCACGGCAGAATCGGAATTAATATCTTGGGATAGTGTGAAGAAAGCATTAGATGAGGCAGGAGTAAATGATGAGGGCGATACGGATAAACTGGCAGATTATTTACTTGATGCGTTGCAACAAATTTTATGTGGCTCATGGTGTGATAAATGTAATTTGCTAGGGACGTCTGTTTCGGTACTTTTAGGTTTAGTTCCCGTGCTGGGAATGATTCTTGATATTAGAGATTTTACAGGAGATATTAAGAATTTATGTACAGATGATGCTACAGCCGGTGAATGGATATGCTTAGGCTTGGATGGTCTGGCAATAGTTTTGGATTTTGTTGATCTGGGAGAGGTGGTTACACCGTTTAAGCAGGCAGTTAAGAATGCAGATTCTGCGACAGATGCGATGAAACTTCTGAAAAATAGCGTAGTGAACCACGGAGATCAATATGTAGACTATGTTAAAAACCTATCTAAACAGAATGGCTGGGCTGATTTGTGGAATGGTTGGAAGGCTAATGGCACAACGTATATAAAACAGATTTTTGATTTCAAAAATACGGTTAAAACGAGTAATGATTTCTTTGATATGCTTACAAAGTCAGGTAGAACGGTTAACACTATAATACAGGACAAATGGGGTGAACTTCAGGAACAATTCAGTGGGTATTATACAGACCAGAAGTGTGAATTTGTTGCTGGCTAATGAAGACAGGCAGCATACGATAGACTTGTGTTTTCCATATGCCGGGTATATAATTCAGAATGTGTATGTAAATACTGAATGAACGTAGAGAGGAAGTATATGACATGAAAAGGTTATTGAAAGGTTTGTGCATGGCATTGGCGTTGATTTTATTAGTCTGCGATAGCGGAATAGTGACCTATGCAGATGTATGGGATGGCAGGAGTGAGTCGACGGCTAAGCCATTGACGTTGGGAAAGGCGAAGACGGTTAAATTCGAAAAAGACAAATCGAGCACCTATTTTAGTGTCATTTTGACGGATGTGGGGAAATTGCGGATTGCCCTGAATGGAAAAGATACGGGATGTGGTGCAGAAGTTGAATTGTATCGTTCCAGTAGTGAGTGGATGGCTTGGAAGCAGTCAAAAACGATGAAATATAACAGATCGAAAAAGAAACTGACAGGGAAGCTGACGTCCGAGTACATTTTGCCGAAGGGCGTATATATTGTGAAGGTTACTCCGACAAAAACGCTGAAAAAGGCAAAAAAATATACTATAAAGGCCAGTATTATCGGTGGCGGCTATGAGGATATCGAACCAAACAGCCCGGAAGAGAACGCGCAGGCAATGGACATCAATGGAAGAACCTATCGGATGCTGTTGTCCAATCTGGGTACGCTGGGTGAGTCTGATCTGATGGATTGCTTTACTTTCAAGATGAAGAAATCCGGAAAATTCCAGTTGAAATTTCAAATGAAGGAATCGTTGGATAATGTGAGTCTGCTATTATGCAAGAAAAATCAGGATGAGATTACGATTCTTCAGCGTTATGATCTGAAATCGAAAAGTCTGAAGAAGACACAGAAATTGGAAAAGGGCACCTATTATATCAAGGTCTGGTATTATGGGGAACGAATGACGCAGATACCGTATACGATCTCAGGGGATTTGATACAACCGGTGACAGCCGTGAAATTGAACCGGTCCAAGTTATCCCTGTGGGTGGACAAGAATTTCGGCGCTGTTTCTGCAAAGCTTACTGCAACAGTCAGTCCTGCGAATGCGTCTAACAAGAAGTTGACCTGGAAGAGCAGCAATCCCAAGGTAGCTGTGGTATCAGCAAATGGCAAGGTAACAGCCAAATCCGTCGGGCAGACGACTGTTACCGTAACAGCAGCGGATGGGTCAAAGAAAACAGCGAGGTGTGTGGTGACGGTAAAAGCGCCGACACCGAAGATCTCCGGTGCAGCAACATTGACGGTAGGAAAAACTGCGACTTATAAGTCGACTGTTGCAGGAGGTACATGGAAGTCTTCTGATGAGTCTGTATTGGCGAGCGTCGAGACGAAGGGCAAAACGATATCCGTGAAAGCGAAAAAGGCAGGGACAGCGACCTTGACCTATGTGGCAAATGGGATAGAGTCGAATGTACTGACAGTGACTGTGAAAGCGGTGGAAAAACCGAATCCGAAGCCTGCTCCTACTCCTACGCCAACGCCCACACCGGTACCGGAGCAGCCGGCACCGCAGATACAGGGAGCATCTGTTGTGTGGGTCGGAGGAACAGCAAGCTTTTCAGTGACAAATGGAGTGTCTGGTGGCACATGGTATTCCAGCAATACGGCTGTCTTATCAGGCGGTGGCAGTGGCGCCAGTTGTACGATGACCGGACATCGTGCGGGAACAGCATATGTGTATTACAAAGCAAATGGTAAGGAATCAAATCGGATTCGAGTCCAAGTCCGTGGCTTGTAGTAGTGGACAGAGAGGTATAGGGTATTTGTGTTAAAGATATTTTCAAAAAATAAACCGCGTACGGAACAGAGACCTCGTGGTACGCAGAAAATGGTTCACTTTTCTGCATGTACCGATGTTGGTATCGTCCGGGAAATCAATCAGGATAATCTGTTTATTATGCAGCCGGTTTTGACCTCTGACAGATTGCTACATTACGAAGCCAGCAGATGGGTGCCATTGCCAGCAATTTTCGCTATTTGTGATGGCATGGGTGGTGGACGGCATGGCGAAGATGCATCATATCTGGCGGCTTGTATGATTGAAAAAGTAGATGTGAAGCTGATCTCGCAAAAATCAGACGAACAATTGGAGCAGTATCTGAGGACGTTATGCCGTCAGATGAATGCTGCTATCTATGAGCAATACGGACATTTGGGTGTTCTGGTTGGTTGTACAGTAGTGTTGGTGTATGTCGATGAACGGCGCTGCTGTTTTGTAAATGTAGGGGATAGTCTGGGAATGTGTCTGGCAGGGCAACAGGACTTGCAGATCATGACGCAGTCAGATAATCGGGCCAATCAGTTGTATCTGCTGGGACAGATCGCAGAGGAAGAACGATGGACGCATCAGACGAAAAATCAACTGACGCAATATCTGGGCATGGATCCGGAGGAGGTGCAGATCTCACCGCATATCAGCAGACTGGATCGAAAGGAGGATGACACGATCTATCTGCTCTGCTCGGATGGGCTGCTGGATCATAACCGTTTTGATCTGCTGAGAGCACAATTATCACAAGGAAACATAGATACGCTGGCATCTGGTTGTGTGAAGGGTGCTATGAGCGTGGGAAGCCGTGACAATGTGACGGCAATTGTAATGAAAGTGGAGACTGTAGAAGGATGACACGGGAAGAACTGAAAAAATTTGAACCCTTATGGGATAAATGGTATATCGGAGAACATCTGGGCGGAGGCAGTTTCGGGGATGTGTACCGGATTACCTGTCAGGTGTATGAGCGTACGTATGAGGCTGCGTTAAAGGTTATTTCAATACCAAAGGATAAGGCAGAATTGAATGAAGTGGAGATGAGCTGCGCAACAAAAGAGGAAACGATCAGCTATTATGATCGCATGCGGCAGAATATCACCGCTGAGATTGACATGATGGAACAACTGAAAGGGCGGACGAATATAGTCAGCTTTGAAGATCATGATATCATTCCGCATAATCAAGGAAAAGAACCCGGATATGATATCTTTATCCGTATGGAGCTGCTGCAGGATTTTGGCAATGTGATTGCTGGGGAGTCAAAGCAGTGGACGGATAATCGGGAGATCGTCCGGTTGGGAACCGATATAGCGGAGGGCTTGCGAATCTGTCACGGACATAAGATTATCCATCGTGATATCAAGCTGAGTAATATTTTCCGGTCTAAGGATGGGGATTATAAGATCGGAGATTTTGGAATTGCAAGAAATGTCTCTGATGCACAGCTTACGATGTCTATTAAAGGAACCTATAATTTTATGGCACCGGAGGTATACAATCGGGAGCATTATGATTTTCGGGCTGATATCTATTCGCTAGGCATGGTGTTGTATCAGTTGTTGAATAAAAACCGTGGTCCATTTTTACCCTTAGATTGTGTGCCGACCACAGAACAGAAGGAACAGGCACTCATCAGGCGCATGAGCGGCGATGCATTAGAGGCTCCGGTCTATGCGAAGGAATCACTGTCTGCGGTGATTTTAAAGGCCTGCTGCTATGACAAGGAAATGCGTTATCAGTCAATGGATGAGTTCAAGCAGGCATTGCAGTCGCTAACGGATGCAGATATGGAACGACCTGTTTCCGCGGCAGAGGTGATTGAGATCATGCCACAGGAGACGATTGCAGTTCAGGAGATAGAGGATGACCGCACGGTGGCATTTGTCGGACAAAATATTGGAGCGGCAAGGATAGAGCCGGAGCCGGAAGAGATTATGCCGGAATCAGAACAGATCATGTCTGAGCGGGGGGATATTGAACCACAGGATGAGTATACGGTAGCTTTGACGGAAACTGAAATGGCTGATTTCGCAGAAACACAAGCTTCAGAACCGGCACAGGAGAAGCAACCGCATAAAAATAAACGATGGATTCCGATTGTCGTAGGCATCGTTGTTGTTGTTGGTATTGCGGCAGGGATAGGTATCGGTCTTGGCAGATCACAGGAGCAGCCAGCGATAGAAGAAGTGGCATCTGATGAGGCTTCGGATATGCAGGAGGAGAGCCCCGCAGATAGTGATGAGACCGGGGTAGGGCAGACTGATGAACCGGCGAAGGAAGAAGTGGAACCTGCGCAGCCGGAAAAGGTAACTCCGGTGTGCGCAAAGGATGTGGCATTGGTTAGCACAAAAAATAAAAACCACCTGATATTCGAAGGGGATGCCGGAGATACCGTGAAGGTGCAGGGAACGTTTCAGACATCCGAAGCGGATGATACAGAGGTGTCTGGTGAATTGACCATTGCGGATCTGCCGGAAACCTTTGAACGCTCGGAAGATTATGACTGGGAATTTGTCCCGCAGGATGCCGAGCAGTATGAATCTGTGCGGGGAACACTGCATGTAACGGTGGTGCATCGGGAACTGATCAGCAGCATGGAGGAATTGGATCAGTATGAGGATAAAGCCTCTGTCTACCAGCTTTCATTGACAGGCTGTGGTCTAAAGGATTTGTCGGTGTTGCAGGGAATGTCCAATCTGGCAGTGCTTGTGGTCAGTGGGAATGATCTGACCGATATTTCCGAATTGGCGAATCATCCGATGCTTCAGCAGGTATATCTGGATGGAAATGAGCATTTAGAGAAGGTGACAGCCTTGAACAAGCTGCCAAAGCTAAAGATTGTAGATCTGGATGATACTGCAGTTCCGGATAAAGTAAGGACAAAATTGGAACAGAAATATTCACAGTGATGGCTGAGGGAGAATTGTTTTACAAAATTAATTATCAAGGAGTGTGTGAAAATGCCGTTAAAAACGTTACCGATTGGGACAGTAGTTCAATTGATTGATGTGAAAGAAAAGGTGATGATCTGCGGAAGACAGCAGATCAGTCATGAGGATGGACAGACGTATGATTATTCAGGCTGCCTATTTCCACATGGTTTTGATGGAGAAAATGTATTTTTATTTCAGGCAGAGAACATTATAATGGTATATCATATGGGTTATCAGGATCTGGATGAATTGCACCAGAAGTTTGTGATTGCAGAGATCAGTAGGGATGATAAAGAATGAGTGCATTTCTTGTTAAAATAGACGAATTGAATGCTTGGGCGGAAAATGCACAAGTAAGTGAAGCGGGTATAAAAAATGCCAGCACAGTGCTTGACAGTATTGTTGAAAATATACATTTGAGCGGAAGCATGCCAGAGATTCGGGATGCAATTATAGCATGCCGTGAGGAACTTAAATGTGAGGTTAAGGCTCTGCATGTGTTGTCAGAGCAGCTACGTGCAATAAAAACATTGTATGTTTCTAATGAAAGTGATCTGGTAGTTGGAATCACCGGATCGGGTGAAGCAGCGCGAAAGAATGACAATCAGGTATCCGGTGATGAAAAAGTGTTTGATCTTGACAAGTGGTTGTCAGAACAGACGGGTATATCAGAAGATACCATAGAGATTGTAAAATTTATATTGGGCTTTATACCGGTTATCAATTGTGTGACAGATATTTACCAATTAATTGATGATGTGACCAGTGCATTGGGCGATGATGGGAAAATAACAGGTGGAGAGTGGTTTGCATTAGCCACGGATGTTGTATTCTTGGGACTTGATATCGTGGCTGCAGGTGAAATTGTTAAAGCGGTAAAGACAGCGAAGGTTGCAACGACAGAGGCAAAGGCTGCGGAGAAAGTAGCAGAGCAGGCAGCAAAGCGCGCAGAGAAGCGTGCGGCAAAGAGCGGAGGGTCTGTAGCGACTACGACAGCAGCACAAAAGGCAACGAAGGCGGCAAGAAATGCAACAAGAAAGGCATCACAAGCGGAAAATGCAAAAATGTTAGCAAAAGATGCTACAAAAGATGTGGTTGTGAAGACAGCAAATGGAGTGGTGGATAATGTCGTGGACGAGTATATGCCAACAGCTCAAAACGCAGGAATGCCAAACGCAGTCAAGAGAGAATCGAGGGACAATCTGATATTGTCATACTAATTTGTGTGGGAGATGGAGAGAAATATAAAAATGAATCGATTGAAAATATATCAGTGGTTGTACATGGCTGCAGTTGTATTCTGTGTTATTGGATTTTTGAATTTTCAGAGTTCACGGCGGACGGAAAGATATGAAAAGGTTGCTGGATATATTGCAAATGTGGAAGAAACAAACGAACTGACCAAGGCAGGATATAAAACCCGATATAATTATGAGATTCACTGGTATCGTGATGGTGAAGAGTATGAGAGATCTGTACATAAAGCGTTAACGGTTCCGGATGAATCCGTGACAGAATTTTGGGTCAATGAGGACAATACAGATGCTATCGCATCGGAGCCATCGGATATCAGAAAAGAATCCTACCTGAATTGGTTGATTTCGTTTGTTTGTGCAGTGCTTGCAAGCGTGATTGATTGGAAAACCTTAAAAGGGAAGCGGGCAGCGAAAAAAAACGGTAAAAATAGTGATGCTCAGATTCTGTGTTCTGTGGTTGCGTTTTGCATGCTGGCAGGTGTTCTGATTACAGGCTTTTTCGCATGGATTTCTGCTAAGGAGAATTACGCAGTTCAGCCGGTAATGAAGGATCTGACTTTTATCTTTTTGATAGGGTTTATCGTATCTGCAATAGGAACTAAGAAGATGAAATAACACGATCTTAAAGATTGAAAAAACTGAATTATCACACATCAGAGGAGCGTTCTGGAATCATGTTACACAAAAAACTACAGAGAAAATTAGCATTACTGCTATGTCTGGCACTGTTGTTCACTTTGCTGCCGGTCAGCGTGTCTAGGGCGGACAGCAGCGCGATCACTGTCACGGAGGACGGCGGAACGCTGAGTCTGGTGCAGGGTGCCACTGCACAGCTGCAGGTGCCGTCCGTGGTGCAGTATGACGGCAGCAGTTATACGGTGTCGCGTACCGACTACTCTTCCTATGATGAGGATGTGGTCACTGTGAATACGAATGGAACGGTGACTGCGGTGCATGTGGGTACTGCCAGAATCTCGGTAGAGGTATATACCCTGCAGACGAGCTATGATGATTGGAGCGCTTATGATGATCCGGATGATTATGCTGGTGGTGCTTATAATTATGGTTATAACAACACCTACACGACATCTGAGGAGCTGCTGTTCCGGGCTTATTATGATGTGGCCGTGTCGATGGATCTGTCCGGGGTAACGATCAATCAGACCTCTCAGACCGGCTATACATCTGATGACTGGTCGACACAGATCTATACGTTCCGCTTGATCAATGAGGAGCCGTTATCGGAGGAATGGGGTGTCTTGAATCTCTCGCTCAGTTCGTCGAATCCGGATATCAGTGTATACGGAAGTCTGGAAAACAATGTGCTGACGATCGAAACGTATGGCACCGGAAAAACGACGGTGACTGTCAATCTGAATGACCAGAAATATTTTAAGGTAAAGATCCATACGATCCTGCTGAAAATGTCTGCGAATTCTGCACTGATGTCACCCGGACAGACGAAGCAGCTTCGGGTGTCCGGCAGCAAAAATGTGAAGATCAAATGGTCGTCGAGCAATTCGTCGGTCGTGTCTGTATCGTCGAAGGGAATGCTGAAGGCGCGCAAAAACGGCAATGCGCTGATCAAGGCGAAGGTCGGTGACTGCATGTTTGGCTGCGCGGTGTCGGTCGTAGCGCCAAGCCGTAAAAAGGCGATCAATCAGGCGATTCACATTGCACAGACCTGTACCTACAGCCAGCCGAACCGTATGCAGAGCAAGTTCTACGATTGCAGTTCACTCGTCTGGAAGTCTTATTCGAAGAATGGAGCGAACTTCGGAAATGCCTATTATGCGCCGGTCGCTGCCGATATCGGTAAATGGTGTGCACAGAAAAAGAAGCTGGTGAAGGGCGGGCTGAGCCAGTCCAATGTAGATCATATGAAGCTGCATGCCGGTGACCTGATGTTCGAGACAGGAGATGACAATGGTCGTTACAAGGGTATCTATCATGTGGAGATGATTACCGGGTATACTTGTAATGGGTTTGATTCGAATGGAAAGCCGTATCTGTCTGTGCAGTGGGCTTCCAAGTCAGACGGATATTATTATCCGGCGGGTCAGATGGTCGGACGACCGTAAAACCTGTAAGATATGAAAATATTTAATTTTAAATAGAGATGAAAGAAATGAATGGTAATAGTACAAGAGCAAAAGGTATCGCGTGCATCATTACGGCGGCATTTTTCTTTTCGCTGATGACCGTGATGGTGCATTTGGCGGGAGATCTGCCGACGATGCAAAAGACGCTGTTCCGCAATCTGGTAGCGGCGATCCTTGCATGGATCATGCTGTTTGCGGGACGGCAGCCGATCCGTATCAGACGCACGGATGTGCCGGATCTGCTGATGCGTTCGATCTGTGGCACGCTCGGCATGATCTGTAATTTTTATGCGATCGACCGGCTGAATATCTCGGATGCCAATATGCTGAACAAGTTATCCCCGTTTTTTGCGATGCTGATGAGCATCGTCATATTAAAAGAAAAAGTGGGAAAAAAGGAATGGGCGATCGTGATCGTAGCGTTCATCGGAGCGCTCTTTGTGATCAAGCCCGGATTTGATATGAGTACAGGACCTGCGCTGATCGGAGCCCTCGGCGGTTTCGGGGCAGGTGTCGCATACACATTTGTGCGTAAACTGGGCAAAAAAGGCGTGACGGGGCCGATCGTGGTTATGTTTTTCTCAACGTTTTCGACGCTGTTTTGTCTGCCGTTTTTTGTGTTCAGTTATGAGCCGATGACCATGAGACAGTTGCTGTGTCTGTGCGGCGCGGGACTGACTGCGGCCGGAGGGCAGCTCGCGATCACGGCAGCGTATACTTACGCTCCGGCGAAGGAGATATCGGTCTATGATTATACACAGGTGATCTTTGCTGCAATCTGGGGATTTTTCATTTTCGGACAGCGCCCGGATGTATTTAGCGTGATCGGATACATCATTATCATCGGTGCTGCGGTGTATCGCAGCGGTATATTATCCCGGAAGGACAAGCCGGAAGAGGTATAGACATGGCAGATAAAAAAATCAAACAGGACAATATTCAAAAAATCGTAACTTATATTACAGAGGGGGCGAACGAGTGGCATCGCCTCGGACTGGAGCTGGAGCATCTGATCTATAACGAGGAGTATCAGGTGATCCCCTATGAACAGATGGCATCCTGTCTGGAGCAGTTCGCGGAGAAAGTCGGCGGGAAACCGTATCTTTTAGACGGAAAGCTGCTGGGTGTGGAGGCAGATGGCTATGCGCTTAGTCTGGAGCCGGGCTGCCAGTTGGAGATCAGCATTGAGCCTTTGGAGGATGTGCGTGAGATCCGTCGTATCTATGATACATTCCGGGCAGTGGTGGATCCGATCTTTGGCGCATGCGGCTATCGGCTGCACGAGGGGGCGGTGTTACCATTCGTGGCATTCGGGGAACAGTCGGCAGATGAGATCGAGTTGCTGCCGAAGGAGCGTTACCGTGTCATGGATGCACATTTTAGGAAAAGTGGCACCTGCGGAGCCGATATGATGCGTGCGAGTGCGTCCACACAGGTATCGGTGGATTTTTCGTCTGAGGCAGATGCACTTCGCAAGGTGCGTATTCTGGAAAAACTGGCACCGCTCATGATGCTGCTCACGGAGAATCGCGACGGATTGCCGTACGACAGCCGCTGGCAGCCGCATCTGATCCGCAGCCAGATCTGGCGGGATGTCGATCTGGTTCGCTGCGGGTATCTGGAGGATTCGTTGTCGGAGGATTATTCGTTAGCGGAATATGCAGAGCATATTTATCACAGTGACAGCATTCTGATCCGTGAAAATGGCGTGCTGCATCCGACGAAGGGCAAAAGTGCTGCAGAGTGGTATGATGACCGGCCGTTAGAGGATGTTGATTATCTCTTATCGATGTATTTCCCGCATGTGCGGATCAAAAAGTATATCGAATACCGGATCGCGGACAGCATGCCGATCGAGGATGCGATTGATTATGCAGCGATGATCCGGACGATCGTCTACAATGAGGAGGTGCTGTGTGCGCTCGAGCGGATGTTTGCATCAGTTCGTACAATAGCGGAGTTGGAGTCGGCTGAGGCAGCAGTTATCTCGGATGGCTATGAGGCAATTGTTTACGGCAGACCGGTAGTAGAGTGGCTGGACGAATTGTTTGCCTGTATCGATGAGGTGGTTCCTGAGCCGGAGGAGCTGGAACGGATCCACCGGATGCGTCCGCTGCCATTGTTAGAGTACCAGTATCATCAGATCATCCGTGGAAAGGAAGATCTGCATGCGCCCGAGGATCGTGCGATCAAGGAATATCTGAATCAGTCGACGGCAAAATATCACAACCGGGTGGTCGGCACGCTCTACGTGCCAAAGCTGTTCACACACCGCCAGACGAGACAGTTTGACCGGCTGATCCGTGAATTGTACGGTATTTTTGACAAGGTGATCGCGCATTATATCGCGGATGCGGATTATCGTGCGCTGTTTGGTTTTTCGCAGGAATTGGAAGAGTTGATCCTGCAGCAGCCGCTGTATACGAGAAATATCCCGATGTCCCGGATCGACTTGTTTTTAAATGAACAGACCGGGGCGTTCAAGTTCTGCGAGTTCAACACGGACGGTGCGAGTGCGATGAATGAGGATCGGGAGCTGAACCGGGCATTTGCACAGAGTCTGGCATACAAAGAATATGAAAAAACGCACGACTGCCGTACCTTTGAATTGTTCGATTCCTGGGTGGAGGAGGCATTGCAGATCTACCGCGAGTATGCGCAGGATGCACAGGTTCTGCCACGTGTGGCGATCGTGGATTTCTTGGAAAATGCGACGATCAATGAGTTTTATATATTTAAAGAAGCGTTTGAACGGCTTGGCTGTGCGGTGACGGTATGTGATATGCGTGATCTGCGGTTTGACGGAAAACAGTGCTATACGGACGAATTCGGAGCAATCGATCTGGTCTACCGGCGTGCGGTGACATCCGATATTCTGTCACATATGGAGGAGTCACAGGAGTTTTTACGTGCGTTTCGCAGCGGAGCGCTGTGCGTACTCGGTGATTTTCGGACGCAGATCGTGCACAACAAGATCTTGTACAAGATCCTGCATATGAAGCAGACGATGTGCTTTTTGTCTGCATCGGAGCGGGCATTCGTGCGGGCGCATATTCCACTGACGATGTCATTGAATGAGTTGTTTGACGGAAAACATGAGGCGCTGCGTGAGAAAGTGCTGAACCATAAAGACGGCTGGATCATCAAGCCGGAGGATTCGTATGGATCAAAAGGCGTGCATGCCGGTGTGGAACTGGAGACAACGGAGCAGTGGCAGCAGGCGGTGCGCGAGGCAAAGGATCTGCCGTATGTATTGCAGGAGTTCTGCACACCGTATCGTCTGGATAATATCGTGTTCCGGCCGGAAGGCGAAGGCTGGCACTGGACGGATACGAGCAACCTGACAGGATTGTTTGTCTACAACGGTCAGTTCCACGGCATCTATTCACGGATCAGTTACGAACAGGTCATCTCGACCCAGTATAATGAGATGTCGCTGCCGACGATGATCGTAGATTAAAAAACTCTCCTTACCGGTATGACCGGTGGGGAGAGTTTTTTGTCCCTAAAACAATTTTTAAGCCTGTGCGTGTCCGGTGATGATCCACGGCGCGGGCTGCTGCTTGAATGCATGATTGCTGCTGAGGATGGATACGGATACCTGAATTGTCTCGGCATCGCGGACACCGTATTTTTCCAGCATTGCAGGCAGCGATGCGGCGACGTTGAAGTCGAGCGTATAGATCACGACACGGATGTTCGGATTGAGCTTGGTCAGGTATGCGAGCTCCTGTTCGGTGCTGGCGGATGCTACGAGAAATACGAGTGAGGGCACGGGACAGCCTGACATGCTGCGCTCGTCGATATGCTCGATGATGTTGACATTGTGCAGCCCGAAATGCCCCACGTTATCTTCCATTGTCGCGCGGTCTGCCTGATTGTATTCCACAGCGGTGACAGAACCCTCGACTGCGATCAGAGCGGCCTCAATCGCGATACTTTCTCCGCTGATGACACAGATATCATCGGTCGGTGCGACATTCATCTTGCTGAGGATGATCGCACGGATCTCGCTGCCGACATAGTGGATCGAACCGCGCTGGAACAGCTCGTTCGCCAGACCGATCTTGGCAGTATTGCGTGCGTTCGGGTTGATGATGAGCATCGCAGCGGAAGCATTGATGCCGCGGTTGATCATGTCCTTGACATAGTCGTGAAGGATCTCACCGGACGGGCTCGAACCTTCGTTGTACCACACTTCACACTCACCGAGACCTGCATCCCACAGCCGGTAAAAGATGTCATCGACACCGGCATTCGTAAATACCATCGTTGTCTTGTGCGCTTCAACGGTAGGAATGACGTTTTTATTCTTTTTGGTGATGTCGATCATCTTGACATGCTCGAGATCTACGCTCGTATTCTGTGAATAATACTGCAGCCAGCTAATGATGACATCATTGGTAAATATCTGCTTTTCTAAAATCTGCTTGTCCATATGAAAACCTCCCGTACATATGCTTTGATGATAACTATTTTACTCAACTGTGACCTATACTGCAAGAAAAAACAAAAAATGCTGTGATTTTAAACCGTTACATAATTTTATTAAATTGCAATTCCGGTATATATACGCTATAATGAGTTCAGTTGTGTAGTGTACTAAAGTCTAATAGGTGATTGTGAAACTATTTTTAAACCGGGCTGCGAAATATTTTATAGATTGAGGAATGTGAGCACATGTTTCATGAAAATGCAGCTCCCGCAAGCAGATCTGACTTTTGCTTTATTGCACGAACCATTTCGATGAGCCTTAGTAAACCTAACTCGTGTTCAGCAAAGGCTTCCACGAGTTATAAGTCTCATCTCCATCGTGCAAAGGCAGCAAAATCAGACATGACTTGCTCGCGCTGCTGATATGTGGTGTAATGCATATGTGCTCACATGCTTCCACCACATAATAAATACGTTTTGTAGACAATATGTAGTGGAGGGCTGGCGGCTGCGGTTGCAGCAGATTCTGGCAGTTGCGACTTTTGTCCGGCGAGGTGCGAGCGATTTGGTAACGTACCTCATGTCATAACTGAAAGCTGCAGGCTATGTGTGCGAGGGAACCGAAGGACACATCGAGCCCAAGCTGAAGAGACAGCGAGGCACCGCCGGGCAACCGGAGCGATCTGATCAGGATACTGCTGCAACCGCAGCCAGACAGCTTGAATGAGCACTTGAATGAGCAGCATAGTTTCGCAATCACCGATAAAGTCTATTACAAAAAAGGAGAAACGTTATGAAACAACACAAAAGACACATCATAGGTTTTCTGTCCGTGTTTGCACTTCTGTGTGTGATCGCTCCGGTGGTCACTCAGGCGGCAGAAGAAGGCGCAGAAGAACTGCCTGCATTGTGGGCGACTCCGTGGGCTCTGCTCCCGGCTGTCGTAGCGATCGCACTGGCACTCATTACCAAGGAAGTATACAGCTCCCTGTTCATCGGAATCGTAGTCGGCGCACTGCTGTACGCTGATTTTGGATTCGAGGGAACCGTATTACATGTATTCAATGACGGACTGATCGCAGTATTATGCGACAGCTACAACATGGGTATCCTCATCTTTCTCGTACTGCTCGGAACGATGGTAGCACTCATGAACAAGGCAGGCGGATCCGCAGCATTCGGACGCTGGGCAGGCGAACATATCAAGACCCGTGTCGGAGCACAGCTTGCGACGATCCTGCTCGGAGTACTGATCTTTATCGACGATTATTTTAACTGTCTGACAGTCGGCAGCGTCATGCGTCCGGTCACAGACAAGCACAATGTATCCCGTGCCAAGCTGGCATATCTGATCGACGCGACGGCCGCTCCGGTCTGCATTATCGCTCCGATCTCTTCGTGGGCCGCTGCAGTCAGCGGTTTCGTAGAGGGCGAAGACGGACTGGCACTGTTTGTCAGCGCGATCCCGTATAACTTCTACGCGATCCTCACGATCGTGATGATGGTTGGCATGGTGCTCATGAAGGTCGAGTTCGGTTCTATGGCTGTTCATGAAAAAAATGCGAAAAACGGTGATTTGTACACGACACCGGATCGTCCGTATGCCAATATTCAGGCAGAGGAGAAACCGGATGCCAAGGGCAAGGTCATTGATCTGGTGATCCCGATCATCTGTCTGGTCATCTGCTGTGTCATCGGCATGATCTATACCGGTGGATTTTTCTCAGGAGAGAATTTTGTTACTGCATTCTCCAACAGTGATGCGTCCGTAGGACTGGCACTCGGCAGCTTCTTCGGTCTGCTCATCACCGTTGTATTATATCTGGTGCGCAAGGTGCTGAACTTCAAGGAGTGCATGGATTGTCTCGCAGACGGATTCAAGGCGATGGTTCCTGCGATCCTGATCCTGACCTTTGCGTGGACACTGAAGGCAATGACGGATTCGCTCGGTGCCAAGGACTTTGTTGCAGCGTTTGTAGCGGGCCGCGCCGACAGCTTTATGAACTTCCTGCCTGCAGTGATCTTTTTGATCGGCTGCTTCCTCGCATTTGCGACAGGAACTAGCTGGGGTACTTTCGGTATTCTGATCCCGATCGTAGTATCGGTATTCCAGGATACAAACCATACACTGATGATCATCTCTATCTCAGCATGTATGGCAGGTGCCGTATGCGGCGATCACTGTTCACCGATCTCGGATACGACGATCATGGCATCTGCGGGTGCACAATGTAACCATGTCAACCATGTATCGACACAGCTTCCGTATGCGATCGTGGCAGCGGCAGTATCGTTCGTGTCATACATTATCGCCGGATTTGTCCGGAATGTATGGATCTGTCTGCCGATCGCGATCGTGCTGATGCTCGCAGTGCTGTTTTTGATCAAAAATGTGCATTCGCAAAATATAGATGAATGAGGGTTGACATGATACCTGTATCGTGCTACTATCATAGCGAACAGAAACGAATAAATTCTTCGGGGCGGGGCGCAATTCCCCACCGGCGGTATAGTCCGCGAGCACTGGTCAGAGGCGGTTGCCAATGACGCAGAGCAGAATCGGTGTGATTCCGATACCGACAGTATAGTCTGGATGAGAGAAGATGTTTACCGTGTACGTGCATACCGGGATCAGTAGAACAGATAACGGATGGACAATAACCAGTAGCAAAACACAGCTCTCAGACCGAAGAGGTCTGAGGGCTTATTTTTTCGTTGAATTTAGGACTTCTGCTCAGATTATTATTTTGAAGGAGGTTCTGAAAATGAACGCAAAAAAGAAGACTTGGACCACACAGACACTGATCACGACAGCGATGCTGGCAGCGCTGGCAGGCGTTCTCATGTCACTCGAGATCGCGATCCCGATGATGCCGCCGTTTTACAAGGTGGATTTTTCGGATGTACCGTCACTCATCGCACTGTTTCTGATGGGACCGATACCCGCGGTATGCGTGGAGGTCATCAAGGTGCTGATCAAGCTCGTGACAGTCGGAACGAGCACGATGTTTGTCGGAGATCTGGCGAATATCATCAGCATTATCATGTATGTATTGCCGATCTGGTTCATCTATAAGAAGATGGGCAGAACGAGAAAAGCCGGTATCACGGCACTCGTTGCCAGTGTTCCGCTGCGTGTGGCATTTGCCTGCTTTGTAAACGCATGCATTACCCTGCCGCTCTATGCGAAGGCGATGGAGATGCCGCTGGACGGTGTCATCCAGATCGTGGCAGCAGTCAATCCGTCGATCCACAACCTGACCAGCTTTATCATTCTGGCTACGATCCCGTTTAATGTACTCAAGATCGGTGTCAATTATATCGTAGGCTATCTGCTCTATGAGAACCTGTGCAAGATCAGCTTTGTGCGTCAGGAGATCATGTCATGATCAGAAATTACAGAGATCTCACACGGCTTGAGATGGAAGCCGTAGATAAAAAAGAAACGATCGTGCTGATCCCGGTCGGAGCACTCGAACAGCACGGCAATCAGGCTCCGCTCGGTACAGACGACATCATCGCGGAGGCGATGTGTGACTACCTGACCGAAGCGCTGGAAGAGGCGGGAGAGAAGGACTTCCCGATGCTGATCTTTCCGGTGATCCCGGTCGGACTGAGCACAGAGCACCGGAACTTCTGCGGATCCGTGACGCTGCGGCCGGATACGTATTATCACATGCTCTATGATATCGCGGTGAGTCTGGCGCATCATGGATTTGAAAAACTCGCATTTCTTGTCTGTCACGGCGGGAATGCGCCGATCATTCAGGTGCTCAGCCGTGAGCTGCGTAGCGAGCTTGGTATCGCGCCGTTTATCCTGTCATCTGGTGCATTTTCGCACCCGGATGTGAAGGCAACGGTCTCTGAGGGCAATATCTGGGATTTTCATGGCGGCGAGATGGAGACTTCGATGGTCATGGCGGTCGATGAGAGCCTCGTGAAGCTGGAAACGAGCGAGGCGGGCATACCGACAGCCTTTGCGGAGAATAAGACACTGAAGCCGTATGGCAGTGTGTCGATCGGATGGGTGTCCGAGGACTGGAAGACGGCTGACGGCAAGCCGATCGGTATCGGCGGTGATCCGTCGGGTGCGACAGCCGAGAAGGGCAGGATTATCCTGCGCACGAGCGCGCGGGAACTGGTGCCCGGATTGATCGAGATCCGAAAATGGAAAAATGAATAAGAATGGATAAGTATAAAAAAGAGCATCCCTCATGGAGAGGAGTGCTCCTTTTTTTACATCTGATAGAATTTCATATTTTCGGTGAGATCCGGTGTGATCGTTCCACCCGCTTCCTCGTATTTGCGGTAAACAGCCTGCAGGCGTTTCAGATTCTTTTTATTATCAAGCTCCAGTTTGTTAAATGCATTCTGATACAGCGGATTGCTGTTTAATTCCGTGCGGATCTCGCGTGAGAACGGGCAGTAGCGGATCAGTATATCGCGTGTGACTTTGTTCAGACGGAAGCTGCCCTGGGATTCATATTTGATCCAGTTGACATAATCTGCGACAAATACCTCCCGGAAGTTGTTGCGTGCGTGTTGCAGTGCTGATTTGAGCTTTTCCTTGGCATCTGCGGACAGTTCTTTATTTTTCTTATAAAACTGCAGGTAATCATAATATTCGGCAGTCAGTGATTTTACACGGTAATCATTCCAATACGTACCCTGAATGCGGCGGCAGATCTCCCAGCGGTAGCGTCCCATGGCGAGCAGCATCTGGTCATCCAGATCGCCCGTGATGAAGATCGGGAAGAGGATACGCGCGGGTGTATCGGTGCGCGGACCGCTCGTCTCCTGCCAGGTGATGGAACGTGCACCGACGCCGGGCAGCAGAATGATGTCGGGCAGTACTTCCTTCATCAGTTCTTCCTGTGTGATGCCGTGTTCCGGATCGGAGAACAGTACTTCACGGTATAATAAGGAGTAGTCGAGACTGCGGATGCGATTGAGCGACTGTTCGAGTTTGGCGGCTGTGACTGCCATTTTTTCAAACGGGGCAAACAATTCGTCTTCACTCAGGATCGGACAGAAGGTAGACAGCCGTCCGGATACGCTGCGGTGTGTCGTCTGAAACAGGTTCGAGATCTCAAATTGTACCTGTGCGGCCGAATCACGGCGCATCTGCGCCTGCTGACGTTCTGTGATGGCACCCTGACGAACCTGCTCCTGCAGATAGCCGTTAAAATCAAGGTCAAAGTCATTGCGGGAAGCATGTTTTTCTCCAAAATAGATCTGTTTGAGCCATTCATAGATCGTAAATACGTGTGTATGGCGGAACAGTCCCAGCGATTCGGTGAAGCGCATCAGTGCATTCGTAGATTCTTCGCCGAGCAGCTCCACGTCCATAAAACCGAAATTAAAAAACATCTGCAGGATGGGGGAGAGCCGTTCGCCGGATGACATGGATTGGAAAAAGGCTTTGCTGTATATCTCGTAAAACTGCGTACTGATCTGCTTGCGGATCGCACGAGTCTCTTTGTCGCTGCCGAGCCGGTCGGGCAGCTTTTTATAGGTCTGTAACAGTGTTTTGAAGGAGCGGATCGCGTCCTTGTCATAACCTGCAAAGGACAGGATCTCTGCGACACAGTCGCGCTCCGCGAGGTTTCCACCCGGCTCGGATTCGTCTCCGGACTGGATATTCTGGCAGACATGTGCACCCTCTTCGAGCTGCATCGGATCGTATATATGCAGATCCTTCATGACAGACAGCAGCTCGTCCATATGGGCACGGCAGGCAGAAATATCCTGATTCTGGGCGCTGAGACGGGCAGCGAGGGACGCGTAGAGATGAAAAATATCATCTTCGTTGTCATTCCACAATACGTCACGGTTGCACATGAGATAATCGGTGATCTCCTCGATACCCTGCGCGGTACGATGCATCTGGGCAGCAGCTTCCATGATCGCACCGACACACAGATCGTCGTTTTTGATCATCAGCTGCAGGTAATCACGCAGGTATCCCTGCATCAGACTGGCACTGTTACGGATCTCCCAGCGTTCGACCTTGTGCTGCGGCTGGAGTGCCTCAAAATGTGCAATGCGGTAAAAGCTGCGTTCGGGAACAAGTAACTGACTGCAGAGCGTCTTGTAGTCATTGTAGCTACGCTGTGCGGTCGCATGCAGTTGTGTGGCGTGCTGCCAGAGTTTGGCATACAGGCTGATCGCCTGATGGCGCTGTTCAAGTGCTGTGCGTAAAAAGATCGGGCGGAAGCTGGCCTGTTTTTTGAGCAGTGTGTGCAGGTCATCGGAGTCCTTGCAGGGGATCACGATCAGTGTCGTGTCCTCACGTGCGATATAATCGCAGGAGAACCATTCGTTTTCCAGAATACCGATGATGGCGTTCGCACCGAGTGTGAGCTCCGCAAAATTGTAGCGCCGTATCACCGAGCCGGTCTGGATGAGATACCATTCCATGACCTTCTCCTGACGACGCGCGACGGGATTGCCTTTTTGTATTTTTACGACCTGCATAATCTGCCTCCTTAAAAAACCCAATTACTATCAGTATAAACAAAAACAGACAAAGCGTCAATTGGCGAAAACGGCGAAAAAGTGCATAACAATCTTGCAAGTAGCACCGGTCTATATTAAAATATTATCAAATTGTCATGTGACTGGCGAATACATAATTTTAGGTGGTTGCGAAACTATTTTTTAAGTAGGCTGACGGCTGCGATCCCAGCAGTATCCCGATCAGCTTGCTCCGGTTGCCCGGCTGTGTCTCGCTGTCTCTTCAGCCTTGGCTCTTATGTGTCTTTCACACACATAGCCTGCGGCTTTCAGTTGTGACATGAGAAGCGTTATCGCTTCGCTCGCACTGCGCCGGACAAAAGTCGCAACTGATGGGATCTGTGCGAACCGCAGTCCTCAGCCCTGCACTACATATTGTCTGCGGGAGCTGCATTTTCGGAAAATATGCGCTCACATGTCTGAGACTAGAAATAGTTTTGCAATCACCTAAAATATTTAATGGGAAAGGAGTTCTATATATGGATGCACTTTTAAATAATACGACAAGTGCCGAAGATAGGCATTTCACAGGCACGACGAGCCTCGAAGAACAGGCGTATGAGACAGCACACCGCGCTCTGGCAAGACGCGCGGCGGCTGAAGGAATGGTACTGCTGAAAAATGAAGATCAGGTACTTCCGCTGGCAAAGGATGCCGCGATCGCACTCTACGGAGCGGGGGCGCTGGGCACGATCAAGGGCGGTACAGGTTCCGGGGATGTCAACTGCAGAGAGGTCGTTAATGTCTGGCAGGGACTAAAAAGTGCCGGCTTTCGTATCGTAAATGAGGAATGGATTGAAGCGTATCGCGCATGTTATCAGACTGCGCGGGAGAACTGGCGCGAGGAGATCTGGAAGGATGTGGATGTCAGAACAAAAAAAGGAGAGCTGGATCCCGCATTTGCGGCGTATACCAGTCATCCGTTTGATCTGCCTGCGGGAGAACTGCCCCGGCCGGTAGAGGCGGATGTGGCTGTCTATGTGATCGCACGCATCGCGGGCGAGGCCAAAGACCGAGAACTTCGTCCCGGTGATTATCTGCTGAGTGAGGAAGAACATGAGGCTCTGCGCCTGCTGTGCGAGCAGCATGAGCGCGTCGTAGTCGTCATCAATTCCGGTGGGCTGATCGATCTGTCATTTATCGATGAACTGCCGCAGATCAAGGGCCTGATCTATATGGGACAACCCGGTATGGAGGCCGGACATGCGCTGGCTGATATACTGAGCGGCGCAGTGACACCGGGCGGACATCTGACGGACAGTTGGGCATATCATTATGAAGATTATCCGAACGCAGAGACATTTTCACATCGTAACGGCAATGTCGATACAGAACTGTACACCGAGGGCATCTATGTGGGCTACCGTTATTTTGATACCTTTGAAGTACCTGTCCGCTACAGTTTCGGCTATGGTCTGTCCTATACGACATTTTCACTGCGTATGGTCAAGGTCAGCTTCGCGCGTTATGATACGAGACAGACCGGACTCCGGGTGATCGTGGAAGTCACAAACACAGGAAGCTGCGCCGGCCGGGAGGTCGTTCAGATCTATGCTTCCTGCCCGCAGAAAAATATGACAAAGGAATACCGCAGACTGGTCGGATTTGCCAAATCCGAAGAGATACAGCCCGGTAAATCGCAGGATGTGGAGATCCTTATCCCGATCCAGATGCTCGCCTCCTACAGCACCAAGGCACCCGGCTGGCTGCTGGACTGCGGTACATATGGGCTGTTTATGGGCGACAGCCTGCAGAATGCCCGCTTTGCGGCATCCGTTGAGCTCACACGCAATATTTTGCTGAAAAAGACAGGCAATATCTGCCCGCTGCAGACCGCGTTACAGGAATTGGAATGTCCGCAGGAGCGTGTGCTGAAACGCCGCGCCGAGTGGCATGCTTATGTGTGCAAGAATCCGGCGATCGTTGTGCCGACCCAGATGCTGTTTACGAGGCGTGAGATGCGTTACGGTGAAGAGGACCGGCGGATCGATCCGAGGATCATGAAAAAGGTCGAGACTCTGACAGAAGATCAGTTGATCCGTCTGGTGACCGGAGATCCCGGTCGTGCACAGGGCGCCGGTATCGTGGGTGCGGCCGGAAGCTCCGTGCCGGGTTCGGCAGCAGAGACGAGTGATTGTGCCTTAGAGCAGGGAATCCCCAGTCTCGTTCTTGCAGACGGACCTGCGGGATTGCGCCTGACGAAAAAATACTATGTCAAAGACGGCAAGCCGCAGCTAATGCCGGTGGAAGCCAGCATGGAGGACGGATATCTGTACCGCTCCACGCAGCCGCTCGATGGAGAGGCACATTATCAGTTCTGTACCGCATTCCCGACCGGAAGCCAGTTGGCGCAGAGCTGGGATGTCAATTTGCTGTCGGCAGTCGGAGAGGCAGTCGCTGAGGAGATGCGGATCTTTTCTGTCAATCTGTGGCTGGCACCCGGCATGAATATTCACAGAAATCCGCTCTGCGGCCGCAACTTTGAATATTTTTCCGAGGATCCGCTGCTGTCCGGACGTCTCGCAGGTGCGATCACGACCGGCGTACAGAAAGAGGGCGATGTCGGTACGACGATCAAGCATTTTGCATGCAACAATCAGGAAGATAACAGAACCGGTTCAGACAGTGTGGTATCGGAGCGTGCGCTGCGTGAGATCTATCTGAGAGGCTTTGAGACCGCAGTCAGGGAGACACATCCGTGGGCGATCATGACCAGCTACAATCTGGTGAACGGAGTCCATACAGCCAATAGTTATGATCTGTGTACGCGTGTGGCGCGTGATGAGTGGTACTATGACGGCGTGATCATGACCGATTGGGCAACGACGCAGCAGGGAGATGACTGCACGGCAGCCGGCTGTATGCGTGCCGGAAATGATCTGGTCATGCCGGGTGTGCCCGAGGATCATGAAAATATAAGGCAGGAACTGGCAAAAGGAACACTGACGCTGCAGGAACTGCGGCGTGCGGTGGCGCATCTGATCGCAGTTGCAGGATGCGACCTGGCATAGAGTCATAGGATAGGATGGAAGGAAATAAGAATTATTATGAAAATATCAGTTATCGGATGCGGGCGATGGGGAACATTTATCGCCTGGTATCTGGATCATATCGGGCATGACGTGACACTTTACGGCAGAACCGGATCGAAAAATATGCAGCGGTTGATGGCAGAGAGAAAAAATGAGTATGTGGTGCTGCCGGATTCACTGGCGCTGACTAACGATCTGTCGTGTGTGACGGATGCGGAAGTCATCGTGATCTCCATCAGTTCACAGAATCTGCAGTCGTTGTGTGAGACATTAGAACCGTATGATCTGCGCTACAAGACGTTTGTACTGTGTATGAAAGGTATCGAGATCAGCACCGGACGCAGGCTCTCACAGATCATGGAGGATAATACGGATGCTTCCAACCGTATCGCGGTATGGCTCGGACCCGGTCACGTGGAGGAGTTTTACCGCGGAGTGCCAAACTGTATGGTCATCGACAGCAACCATGATGCGACCAAGCAGATGCTCGTGGAGCAGTTTTCAAGTGATCTGATCCGGTTCTATTACGGTATGGATCTGATCGGCAACGAGATCGGAGGCGCAGCGAAGAACGTGATCGGCATCGCAGCAGGCATGCTCGACGGTATTGGGCGGGCTTCTCTGAAAGGACCGCTCATGGCACGTGGCCCGCGCGAGATCGCAAGACTGATCAAGGCGATGGGAGGAAACGAGCTGTCAGCCTACGGATTGTGTCATCTGGGAGACTATGAGGCGACGTTGTTCTCCGAACACAGTCATAACCGCATGTTTGGAGAACGTTTTATCCGGGGAGAGTCCTATGACAAGCTGGCAGAGGGATACTATACGGTAAAAGCACTGGTGGCACTGGGTGAGCGCTACGGGGTCGATCTGCCGATCTGCTGTATGGTATACGGCATCCTGTATGAGGGGATTTCTCCGGAGCATGCGCTGGAGGGATTGTTTTCCCGCAGCCTGAAGGGGGAGTTTATCTAAATGGCTGGCAGGAACTGACATGGAGATTTTGTGTGAACAGACTGGCGGATACGGTGTGAATGTGTTATGATGAACCCAGTATAAGCAACAGGAGAAGGAGGAGCACTATGGAACAGAATATTATATGGCAGGATCGCAAACGTGTGTGGTGTGGACTGCCCTGGACATTTACAAAATACGAACTCAGTAATGACAAGCTGGTCGTAAAGACCGGATTTCTCAATCAGAATCAGGATGAGGTGCGTCTGTACCGTATACTGGATCTGTCGCTGAAGCGCAGCCTGATCCAGCGGATCTTTGGGCTGGGCACGATCAAGTGCCATTCCGTAGATAAGACCTTGAAGAATTTTGACATTGTCAACATCAAGGATTCCGAGCGTGTGAAAAATGAGCTGTCGGATCTGATCGAGGAGGCGCGGCGTGCCAACCGTGTATCATCCCGCGAGTTTATGGCAGATGTGGATGACGATGATGAGGAAGACGACGATACGGATGAATAAAGTCCGTACCAACCGCACGGAAGGGTAAGATTGCGATGGCAGATGAGATAAAGATCATGCTCGTGGAACCGGATGAACACACCCGCGAAGTATACTGTGAAGAGGCGGCAAAGCTGCGCGGAATGCCGATCGTGTTCGATACGGGCAGGCAGGCGCAGGCTGTGGACTATTTCCGGACACATACGGTAGATGCCATTATTATGGAGATCGATCTGGAAGAAGGTGACGGGATCGGGCTGCTGGATGAGCTGGAGATGGACCCGGAAGAAAAACCGCTGATCGTGCTGGTTACATACACGGCATCGTCGGTGACACTCGCCTACATGCGGATGCATGGCGTGGATCTGGTCTATCAGAAGACCAACCGGAGCTATTCACCTGCCTATGTGCTGCAGACGATCGCAAAGCTGCATCCGTACCGCTTTTTTGCCGGAGCGGTCGATGAGAGCGAGACGGTTATGCAGCAGTTCCGGGATGAGATGAGCAGTTATGTGCTCAGACGTCAGGTGCAGACGGAGCTGGAGGAGATGGGTTTTCGTCACAAGATGCTGGGCTTTCGTTATCTGCTGGATGCGATCGTGCTGTGTGTAGACCGGGAGGAAGATTCGATACATGTATCGAGCTGGATCTATCCGGAGATCGCCGGACGCTGGAATACGACAGAGGCAAGGGTCGAGCGCGCGATGCGCTGGGCGATTGAGCAGGTATTTGTCAAAGCCAATATTGTGCTGCTGCACAGACATTATCCATTTGAGTATGATGATGAAAACGGAAGACCTTCCAATTCGGAATTCATATTAAATATGGCAGGCAAGTTTGAAAAAAGGAATGGATGTCAGAAAAAGGTTACAGCTAGTCGGGGAAAATAAGACATCGAGGTGGTTACAAATGAGATTTAAGCGGATCAGCACGGATACGGTCCGTTGCATTGTGTCGCAGGACGAATTGATGGAAAATGGACTGGATATGGACGATTTTATGTCGAACAGCGGACGTACGGAGGAGTTTCTCCGCAAGATGCTCTCTCAGGCGGAGCAGGAGGTCGGTTTCCGTGTGCAGGGCGGACCGCTGACGATTCAGGTGGCGGCACTGCCGGACAGCAATCTGGCGCTGACATTCTCGGAAAAGCAGGCAGGCAGCAACTTTATGGAATTGCTGGAGGGATTGCGCTCGGCGATGAGCAGCCTGTCGGATGCGGTGAATGAGAAGGCAAAGGAAGAGCAGAAGACGGACGAAACGGCATGCGGAGAGCAGGAGTCATATCTGCTGGAGTTCCATGGCATGGAAGATCTGAGAGCGTTTTGCAGGAATGTATCCCAGGGAATCGAGGAAGAGCAGGGGATGGACAGCGCGCTCTATTATCTGGAGGATGCGGGCATGTACGAGCTTATTCTGCAGAAAGGTAAAATGGAGAAAAAACAGCTCTGTCGGGTCGTATCGGCTTCTATGGAATTTTTAGAGGCAGCCAGTGCCAGTGAGGGACAGATCGCATACATACGAGAGCATGGAAAATGTATGTTGCGGGAGCGTGCAATTACCCAGATGCAAAAGCTGTTCTTACATTGACAAATCTTTCACAAAATGATACATTAATAAAAAATGATGTGACGGTCACAGCCGCTGCAGCGTGAACATTAACCACAGGAGGGTAAACCAATGAACAATTTAACATTAGAGGTCGAGGGCGCGATCGCCGTCCTTACAATTACCAGACCCGCAGCACTGAACGCATTAAACAGTGAGACATTGAACGAGCTGGATGCAGCACTCACAGAGATCGAGTCAAATGCTGATATCCGTGCAGTCATCCTGACCGGCGGCCCGGACAAGAAGGGCAACGCATTCAAGTCTTTCGTAGCAGGTGCAGATATCGGAGAGATGAGCACACTGACCAAGGCTGAGGGCGAAGCTTTCGGTAAGAAGGGTAACGACGTATTCCGCAAGCTGGAGACTTTACCGGTTCCCGTGATCTGTGCGATCAACGGATTTGCACTGGGCGGCGGATGTGAGATCGCTATGAGCTGTGATATCCGTATCTGTTCTGACAATGCGATCTTCGGACAGCCTGAGACAGGTCTTGGAATCACACCCGGATTCGGTGGAACACAGAGACTGGCCAGAGTAGTCGGCGTAGGCAAGGCAAAAGAGATGATTTACAGCGCTCGCAATATCAAGGCTGATGAGGCTTACAGAATCGGTCTGGTTAACAATGTATATCCCGCAGAGGAGCTGATGCCCGCTGCTAAGAAGCTCGCTTCTATCATCGCTGCAAATGCACCGATCGCAGTACGCGCTTGCAAGAAAGCGATCAACGATGGTCTGGATGCGAAGATGGATGATGCGATCGTGATCGAGGAGAAGCTGTTCGGCAGCTGCTTCGAGACAGAGGATCAGAAGGCCGGAATGGGCAACTTCTTAGAGAAGGATCCCGAGAAGAAATTAAAGGTCGTTCCTTTCCAGAACAAATAATTTTTATATTGTTTTTCGGAAAGAGGAAAAGGCTGTGGTTCATTCCACAGCCTTTTTTGACGGAGTGAACGTGGAGAGACGATATGCTGGAAACATATGATTTGAGACAATTAGTGAACCCTCTGCTTGACTGGTATCCGTCACATGCCAGAGAACTGCCCTGGCGCAGTGATCCGACGCCCTACCATGTATGGGTATCGGAGATCATGCTGCAGCAGACACGCGTGGAGGCGGTCAAGCCTTTTTATGCGCGGTTTATGCAGGCACTGCCTGATGTCCGTGCACTGGCAGAGTGCGATACCGACCGCCTGCTCAAGCTGTGGGAAGGGCTCGGTTATTACAACAGAGTGCGCAATATGCAGACTGCGGCGCAGACGATCATGAGCGAATATGGAGGTGTCATACCGTCTGAATATGAAGAACTGCTAAAACTCAAAGGGATCGGTCACTATACAGCGGCTGCGATCGCATCGATCGCGTATGGACGCCCGGCAGCGGCCGTGGATGGAAATGTGCTGCGGATTCTCATGCGTGCGTCAGAGGATGATTCGGATATCGCAAAACAGTCGGTAAAGACACAGGTGGAGCAGGCACTGCTCCCGGTCATACCAAAGAATCGCGCAGGGATGTTCACGCAGGCGATGATGGAGCTGGGTGCTACGGTCTGCGTGCCAAACGGCGCTCCGCTGTGCCGGGAATGTCCGTGGAGATCCCTGTGTCTGGCATATGCGCATGGTACAGTTTCACAGCTTCCGGTCAAGGCGCGTCCGAAGGCACGGCGGATCGAGTACAAGACGGTGCTCGTCGTGCGTGACGGAGACCGTGTGCTGTTGCAGAAACGCCCGAAAAAAGGGCTGCTCGCGGGGATGTATGAACTGCCGTATCTCGATGGATCACCGGACGAGCGTGAGATCATAGAGGAGTTGAAAAAACGCGGCCTGTCACCAATCCGTATCCAGAAGCTGCCGGACGCCAAGCACATCTTTTCGCATGTGGAGTGGCGGATGCGCGGATATGCGGTTCTTGTGGAGGAAGCGGCATCTGACAGCACCTTGCTGTTTGTCGAACCTGCGGATTCGGAACAGACGTATGCGATACCGGCGGCCTATGCAGCCTATGCGCGCTATATGAATATCCGGATCGGTCAGGAAAAGTTTCTGGACGAGTGATCTGAGGGATCTCCGATATGTGTAAAAAGAGGAGGGCGATGCACGTTGCATCGCCCCTTTAACATTATGAAAAAGAAAATATGGGAAGTAACTAACTGTTTGTTCCTTTGTATGATCTAATCATACGGGTAAAATATGACATTCGTATGAGGTAAATATGAACATTATGTAAACATTTGCTTTTTGGAATACAAATGCCTATAATGGCATTGCACGAGGTACTGAAATCATATATCACAAATGAGGAATCGTTATGAAGACAGAAAATAAACAGTTATTGGGACATCTGCTTGCGTGTGGCACGCAGATCATGTGGGGCGCGACCTTTGTGTCGACAAAGGTGCTGCTTAACTATTTTGAGCCGTCGCAGATCCTGTTCATACGGATGCTGCTGGCATTTATCGCACTGTTTCTGATCAGCCCGCATCCGCTGCGGATTAGAGACAGCAAGAGAGAACTGGCATTTGCGGGCGCCGGTCTGACCGGACTCGTATTGTATTTTTTGCTGGAAAATACTGCACTTACGATGACCTATGCATCCAATGTGGGGATCATCGTAGCATGTGCACCGTTTTTCGTGGCCGTTATGGTCGGGATCTTTTTTAAGGAAAAGCAGGGCATGAGCTTTTTCATCGGGTTTGTGATCGCGATCGCAGGTGTGATCATGGTCAGTGTGAGTGGGAAGGAGAGTTTTCATCTGAATCCGCTTGGAGATTTCCTTGCATTTCTGGCAATGATCTCATGGGGCGGCTATTCTGCGATCGTCAAAAAGATCAGTGAGTGGGAGTATCCGATCATTGCAGTGACGAGGAGAATCTATTTTTACGGTATCATTTTGTTGCTGCCGGTGCTGCTTTTCCGGCATGAGACATGGAATCTGCATGCGTTTGGTACACCGACAGTCGTTGGAAATTTGTTGTTTCTGGGGTTATGTGCGAGTGCGCTGGGATTTATGCTCTGGAATTTGGCGACCGGATGGATCGGTGCGGTCAAGACGAGCCTGTATATTTACGTGTCACCGATCGTGACGGTTGTGCTGTCAATGATCGTATTAAATGAGAAAATGACGGTATTTTCAGTGATCGGTTCGATCTGCATACTGATCGGGCTGATGATCTCCCAGAGACCGCAGGGACAAAAGTCACAAGCAGCTTGACTTTTCTGTACGGGCAACGGATAATAGTATTTACTGGTGTAATAAAATAAAAACAGGGGAAGGACACATGAATTACGATACAATAGTCATAGGAGCCGGTATCGCCGGAACGGTCGCAGCCAGAGAACTGGCAGAAAAGGGCGGCCGCAGGGTACTGGTCTTGGAACAGAGAGAACATATCGGAGGCAATTGTTACGATCAGGCTGATGATCACGGCGTGCTGATCCATACATACGGCCCGCATATCTTTCATACAAATGATGAGGGGGTATATGAATATCTGTCACGTTTTACCGAATGGTATCTGTATCCGCAGGGTCATCAGGTAGTGGCGAATGTGAACGGATCACTGATCCCGATTCCGTTCAATCTGAACACCCTGCATCTCGTATATGGGGATGAACAGGCAGATGGACTGGAACGAAGACTGATCGCGGCTTACGGCGAGGGTAGCCGCGTGCCGATCATGGAATTGAAAAAAAATGATGATCCGCAGATCCGCGAGATCGCACAGTATGTATATGAAAATGTATTTTTGAAATATACGATGAAGCAGTGGGGACAGACACCGGAGGAGATCTCTCCCGAGGTGACCGGACGTGTGCCGGTACTGATCTCACATGATAACCGGTATTTTCAAGATCGTTACCAAGGAGTGCCGCTGCATGGTTTTATGCCGATGTTTGAGCGGATGCTGGATCATGAGAACATCGATGTACAGCTCGGTGTCGGTGCGTTGGAGCGTCTGACGATCACGGAGGATGGCATATTATTTGACGGAGAGTCGTTTGATGGCACCGTGATCTATACCGGTGCGCTGGATGAACTGTTTGACTGCCGTTTCGGACGGCTGCCGTACCGCTCGCTGCGGTTTGATTTTGAGCATCTGGATCAGCCGGATTTCCAGAACGGACATTCCGTGGTCAATTATACGGTCAGTGAAGACTTTACACGAATTACAGAGTTTCAATATCTGACGGGGCAGCAGGACTGTGACGGAACGACGATCGTGCGCGAGTATCCGTTTGCTTATACCGGTGCGCAGGGCGAGATCCCTTATTATGCGATCCTAAATGAGCAGAATGAGGCATTGTATGAGAAGTATCGTTCACTGATGGCACATCTGGATCATTTTTACCTGCTGGGCCGTCTCGCAGAGTACAAATATTACAACATGGACGCCATGGCGCGTAAAGCGCTGGATCTGGCAGAAAGGATCATGGAGAAGAGATGAAGTTATTATCGATAGCAATTCCCTGCTACAATTCACAGGATTATATGGAGCACTGCATCCGCACGCTGCTGGTCGGCGGTGAGGATGTGGAGATACTGATCGTAGATGACGGTTCTAAGGATGCGACACCTGAGATCGCGGATTCCTATGCCAAGCGTTACCCGACGATCATCCGTGCGATCCATCAGGAAAACGGCGGACACGGATCTGCGGTAAACGCAGGGATCAGGCATGCTACCGGCTTGTACTACAAGGTGGTGGACAGTGATGACTGGGTGGATGAAGAGGCATTTTTGAAGGTGCTGGAGAAGCTGCGCGAACTGGCAGGCGGAGATGATACGGTTGATCTGTTTATTGCCAATTTCGTATATGACAAGGTCGGTGTCAAGCATAAAAAAGTGATGCGCTATACATCGATGTTTCCGGTAGACCAGACATTTGGCTGGAATGATGTCAAACTCATCACAAAAGGGCATTACCTGCTGATGCATTCGGTGATCTATCGTACGGAGATGCTGCGCAAATGCAAGCTTGAACTGCCGAAGCACACGTTCTATGTGGACAATATCTATGTATACCATCCGCTGCCGTATGTGAAGAAGATGTACTACATGGATGTGGATCTGTATCATTACTATATCGGACGTGAGGATCAGTCGGTCAATGAGGAGGTCATGATCGGTCGTATCGATCAGCAGATCAAGGTGAATAAGATCATGGTAGAGGACTATGATCTGTGGAAGATCGCTAACAAGCGGCTGCGCAAGTATATGTTCAACTATCTTGAGATCATCACGGTCGTATCGACGGTGTTGCTGCTGCGTTCAGGTACAGAGGAGAATCTGGAGAAAAAGAGAGAGCTGTGGAAATATATCAAGCATTATGATATCCGGCTGTTCCACCATCTGCGCAACGGGATCATGGGTAACACGATGAATCTGCCCGGCAGAGGCGGTCGCAAGATCTCGGTCGCAGCGTATAAGCTCACCCAGAAGATCGTGGGATTCAATTAGTTTCCGCAAGCAATAAAGTGTAATAAATAAGGATCGCAGGAATCAGGCAGACCTGTTATGCTATACGGGGAATTCACGCGTTCCCGCAGCTCCCGCAAGCAGTCTGTGTTTTGCTTTATTGCACGGTTCATTCCGATGAGCCTCCGAAAAGCAAAATTGTGTCAGCAAAGGCTTCCACAATTTGGAGTCTCATCTCCATCGTGCAAAGGCAGCAAAAACAGACGTGACTTGCTCGCGCTGCTGCTTTCATGGGTAGCGTATTTTACTGCGTTGTAAGCGATTGAATCTAGAACCGGTGACGAAAACGTAAATAAAGATGACCCTCAAAGATAGTCAGACCGTTTATGCGACGGGGTACACGCGGAAATAGCTATCCATCTAGCTCTACGCGGCAGCAGAGAAAATCTGGTTTTGATTTTACTCTGTGCCGTTCGCGTGAATTCCCCGTATAGCAT
This sequence comes from bacterium, assembly GCA_050872965.1. Taxonomy (GTDB): domain Bacteria; phylum Bacillota; class Clostridia; order Lachnospirales; family Lachnospiraceae; genus W0P33-017. The sequence goes on from JBNMHW010000012.1 coordinate 35,796, forward strand.
AACAGGTCTGGCTAATTTGCGGGTCATCTTTGATTAGAACTTACGCCTGACTCATCTCATTTAAGATATCGTTTTTGAGCTTATACAGCTTGTCTGACAGATCCACATAGATCTTCGCGGGATTAACAAAACGCTTCGTCTCATCCCAGATCGTATCCTTTTCTTTTTCGCAGATCGAACGGATCGTCATCGTATCCGGTGACTCATAGACACATTCACCATTTTTAAATACCGGAACGAGCAGCTCGCGCAGCGTGTAGCTGTCTCCGGCAATACGTGTCTTTTTCCAGGGCTCGTTCGGGTCGAACAGCAGCATATCCTCATGCGGATCGAATGTCTCATCTGCGAGACAGATCAGATCAGCGCGGATCTTGCCGGTATCATTATCATAGATACGGTAGACCGTCTTATTACCGGGATTGGTCACCTTCTCGGAGTTCTCGGACAGTTTGATCTTCGGCGTAAAGCTGCCATCGGCTGCCTGGATCGCTGCCAGTTTGTAGACACCGCCGAAAGCGGGATTGTCCTTGGAGGTGATCAGATTGGTTCCGACACCCCATGAGGTGATCGTCGCGCCCTGCAGCTTCAGGGACTCAATCAGGTACTCGTCCAGATCATTGGAAGCGGAGATGACCGCATCCGGGAAACCGGCATCATCGAGCATCTTGCGCACCTTTTTGGACAGATACGCGAGATCGCCGCTGTCCATGCGGATACCGTAATAGGTCAGGGGAACGCCGGCTTCGCGCATCTCCTGAAAGACGCGGATCGCATTCGGCATGCCTGATTTTAATGTGTCATACGTATCTACGAGCAGGATACATGCGTTCGGATACAGATCAGCATAGGCTTTGAAAGCAGTGTACTCATCAGGGAAACTCATGATCCAGCTATGTGCGTGTGTGCCGAGAACAGGAATGTCAAACATCTGGCCGGCGAGAACATTGGATGTACCTTTGCAGCCACCGATGACTGCGGCTCTCGCACCGTAAGTACCGGCATCCGGACCCTGCGCGCGGCGCAGACCGAATTCCATGACACCGTCGCCCTTGGCCGCATAGCAGACACGTGCTGCCTTGGTAGCGATCAGGCACTGGTGATTGATGATATTGAGGATCGCGGTCTCCATGAGCTGGGCTTCCATGATCGGTGCAATGATCTTGACCAGCGGCTCGCGCGGGAAGATCAGTGTGCCCTCGGGAATCGCATAGATATCACCGCTGAAACGGAAATCACGCAGATATGCAAGAAAATCTTCGTCAAATATCTTTAAGGAACGAAGGTATGCGATGTCATCTTCGTCAAACTGCAGACGTTTGACATAATCGATCAGCTGCTCCAGACCTGCGCATACGGAATATCCGCCGCCGCAGGGATTATTGCGGTAAAATGCATCGAATACAACAACGTCACGATTCTGGTTTTTGAAATAGCCCTGCATCATGGTCAATTCGTACAGATCGGTAAGCAGGGATAATTTTAAGGTGCTCATAGTATTTTTGTCAGGCGTGGCCTGACGCCCCTTTCTTATTATAATGAGTGGCTGCACGTGACAGCCGCGATAATTAACTGGTATTATAGCCTTATTTTTGGCAAGCGTCAAGAGACAAGACAACTGACTTGACTATCAGAAACAGGATAAAGAAAGAATTGTAATAATCAGATACGCAGTGTATAATAAAATGGAGTGATACAGAGAAACGACAGCGAGGACAAATCACGTCGAATCATACGGTTACATAAGCTAATAGATCAGAGGGGGAAGGTTTCATGGAGAACAGATACGGCTCAGGTCAGCCGGGATACGATACAGACACATTCGGAACGACGGGGCAGACCTATCAGGGGCGAAAGGAAGGCACCTATCAGCAGGATACGTCGTGGCGCACCGGTCCGGATGCATACCGGCAGAATACGACTTCGCAGGGTACATACGGATCGAATAGAGGAACTTATCAGGCAGGAACACAGCCGGGGATCGGCTTTGGTATCGCCTCGCTCGTGCTGGGGATCCTGTCGCTGGTATTTTTCTGGACGTTTTTAAACATACCGATGGCGATCCTAGCGGTCATATTTGCGATCATACATCTCTGCCGGCAGACCGGACATAAAGGCATGGCGGTCGCGGGTATCGTGACCTCTGTGATCTCGGTCATATTGACGGTGGTCATGATCGTGCTGGGCGTGTTATTTTTAGCGGGAACAGATTTCTGGGGCTATTCGTATTCGCAGACGCTGCCGTTTGAGCAATTCAGCGATGGTGACGGAGCGCCGGGGAGCGATGAGTGGGAGTATGATCCGGATGAGCCTGGAGAATTCTTGAGTGTGCCCGGACAGGAACAGACATTTTAAAATTGTATATAGATAATAAGTATGAATGCGATAAGAACACAGATGGAGACTCGCCGGTATGAACCGGGAAAGGATGGTACTATGGACAAAAAGAGGTTTATAGGTATCAAGAACAAGATCTTACTTTTTTTACTTCCGATCACGATCATTACATACAGTCTGGTGTGTCTGGTGACTGTATTTCAGGTCAACAGGGAGCTGAAGGATAATCTGCGCACGGAGATGGATCTGACGAGCCAGATCGTGGATGGTCAGATCGCCGCATCCGTCAGCAGGACGATCGGTATCATGGACAATGTCAAAAAGAGTATCGAGAACGGAGCGCTGGATCCGGAGTCGGTCAAGGCGTATCTGTATACGGTCGCGGATGCTTATCCGGAGACGATTCCTACCGGTATCTATTGCGGGCTGGAGGATGGCACTTATATCGATAAAACATGGGTGCCGGATGATCCGGAATGGGTCATGAAGGAGAGACCGTGGTATATCGAAGGAATGAAAGCAGATGAGGTCACCTTTGGTGAGGTCTATCTGGATGGTATGACAGGCTCCTATATCGCATCCGTCTATACGAATATCAAAGATACTGCAGGCAATAAGGTAGGCGTGATCAGTGCAGATATACCGATCGATGATATCGCACAGATCGCACAGAATCAGAGCCTGTTTGATCATGGATATGTATATATCGTGGACAGCTACAGTGACATGATATTCGGAAACGGCAAAGAAGCTGATAAAAACGGTCAGTTGATCTCTGATATGGACGATCCGTTGTCTGCGCAGATCGCGCAGGATATCTCGGAGCAGAGATTTGGAGAGATCTGTGAGTGTGCAGATACTTATTATAGTCTGCGACAGGTCAGTGGAACGAATTTTGTCACCGTATCGATCGTGCCGGTATCTGATATCTCCGGGGTGATCCGCGGACTGGTGACGAAGACTGTCACGGCATCGGTAGCAGGATTTATCATACAGGCAGTTGTGATCTACCTGCTGATGACGATCATGCTGCGCCCGCTGCACGGCATCTCGGACATGATCGGCCGGATGTACCGGCTGGACATGACGCATACGCTGAATATTCACCAGAAGGATGAATTCGGAACGATCGCCGGACAGCTCAATCAGTTGGCGGCTTCGCTCAGACAGATCATCGCGCTGTGTATGGAATCGACGAATTTCCTGCAGGAAAAGGCAGAGAACAATCTGGCCGGTGCGGAGAGCATCACGGAGAACTCGAAGATCCAGCAGCAGTCGATGGAACAGTTCGCCAATACAATGGATGACCTGTCACATGCGATCGAGAATGTGGCAGAGGGAGCTACGACACTGGCGGCCAATGTCAACAATGTATCCGGCAATATCTACGAGGTGAATAACAGGATCACGGAGACCTCACAGAGTGCGGAGAACGGTATCCAAAAGATGCAGCAGATGAAAGAAAATATACAGAGTGTATCGGTATCTTCGGATGAACTGCAGTCAGCGATCGAGGATGTGAAAGCTGGACTGAAGGGCATCAATGAGATGGTAACTGTGATCGAGGGGATCGCCTCACAGACGAATCTGCTCTCGCTCAATGCCAATATTGAGGCGGCACGCGCCGGTGAGATGGGCAAGGGATTTGCAGTAGTGGCCGGTGAGATCCGCAATCTGGCGGACAGCAGTCAGGCATCCGTCCAGAAGATCATAGAGACGACGGGCAGACTGGATGAGCTGGTGTCTGTCGTGATCGAAAAGGCACAGAACAATATCCGGCTGATCGAGGTCAGCAAGGAGGAGGCGGATCTCGTCAGCGCATCTTTCTCAGCCATTCATACGAATATCGAGGATATCTACCATTCATCCAATGAGATCGAACATGAGATCAAAAAGGTAGATACGATCGCTTCGGACATGGCTGCGACGACACAGGAGCAGACGGCATCGGTGGAGGTTGTTTTAAATACATGTAATCAGATGATGGATATGGCAGAGCATGTGGTGAGCAGTGCACAGGATCTGGGCACCGCGGGCAGGGATCTCAATTCCATATCTGAGGATCTGAAAGAACAGGTGGGCAGATTTCAGGTGTAAAAAGCATGCCTGCAACGCGTAAAATGCACGTAAAATCCCTGCGAACCCTTGACAACTCACGGATTCTTGATTATATTAATGACGATAGAAAAAGGCTATGACGAAGACAGTAGGTCTCGCAGAACGTCACAGAGAGCCGGAGCATGGTGGGATCCGGCACCAGTATGCGGGTACTGAATATCACTTCCGAGCAGCAGACTGAAAGCATGCGCGAGTAAGCTCTGACGGTGTTTCCTGCGTTATGGGAAGCGGATATGAATGGGATGACCGGAGTATCCAGTAAAAGGTGGTATAAGCATGGCGCATCAGCCCTTGTCCTTCTACAATGGAGGATGAGGGCTTTTTTTAACTAGGTGATTGCAAAACTGTTTTATGAACAAGGCTGTCTGGCTGCAACCGCAGCCGCCAGCCCAGCGTTATGTATTGTCTGCGAAACATATCCGTGCTGTAGCGGGGCATGTGAGCGCAAACCCAGCTCACAAAGCATCCTGCGGGAGCTGCATGTTCAAAAAAGCATGTGCTCACATGCCTGAAAACAGAAAAAAAGTTTCGCAAGCATCTAGCAGATGTAACGATTGAAAGGAGAAATACAGATGTACAACAAAGTCAATACGAATATGAATTTCGTAGAGCGCGAGAAAGCAACTGAAAAATTCTGGGAAGACAACGATATCTTCCGTAAGAGTATGGAAAACCGTAAGGAAGGACCGACCTATACGTTTTATGACGGACCTCCGACCGCCAACGGCAAACCGCATATCGGACATGTGCTGACACGTGTCATCAAGGATATGATCCCCCGTTACCGTACCATGAAGGGCTATTATGTGCCGAGAAAAGCAGGCTGGGATACACACGGACTGCCGGTTGAGCTGGAAGTAGAGAAGATGCTCGGACTCAACGGAAAAGAGCAGATCGAAGAATACGGTATGGAGCCTTTTATTAAAAAATGTAAGGAATCCGTATGGAAATATAAGGGCATGTGGGAAGATTTCTCAGGAACCGTAGGTTTCTGGGCTGATATGGATGATCCCTATGTTACCTATGATGATAACTTTATCGAGTCAGAGTGGTGGGCTCTGAAGGAGATCTGGAACAAGAAGCTGCTGTATAAGGGCTTCAAGATCGTGCCTTACTGCCCGCGCTGCGGAACCCCGTTGTCATCTCAGGAGGTCGCACAGGGTTATAAGACTGTCAAGGAGCGTTCAGCAGTCGTTCGTTTCAAGGTAGTCGGTGAGGATGCATATTTCCTCGCATGGACGACCACACCTTGGACACTGCCGAGTAACGTGGCACTCTGCGTGAACCCGGATGAGACATACTGCAAGGTAAAGGCAGTTGACGGATATACCTATTATATGGCAGAAGCACTGCTTGATAAGGTACTTGGATCACTCGCAGAGGAAGGACAGAAGGCATACGAAGTGCTGGAGACTTACAAGGGCAGCGATCTCGAGCGCAAGGAGTATGAGCCGTTATTTGATTTTGCAAATGAGATCATTGCAAAACAGCATAAAAAAGCACATTACATCACCTGTAACACCTATGTAACGATGACAGACGGTACCGGTATCGTACACATCGCTCCTGCATTCGGTGAGGATGATGCGAATGTCGGACGCAATTATGATCTGCCGTTCGTACAGCTCGTCAACGAAAAAGGTGAGCTGACAGACAATACACCGTATGCCGGCGTATTTGTGAAAAAGGCTGATCCGATGGTATTGCAGGATCTCGAGGACAAGGGTCTGCTGTTCGATGCGCCCAAGTTCGAGCATGAGTATCCGCACTGCTGGAGATGTGATACACCGCTGATCTACTATGCGCGTGAGTCATGGTTTATCAAGATGACAGAGGTACGTGACGAGCTCGTTGCGAACAACCATACCGTAAACTGGATCCCGGAGTCTATCGGCGAGGGACGTTTCGGAAACTGGCTGGAGAACATCCAGGACTGGGGTATCTCACGTAACCGTTATTGGGGAACTCCTCTCAATATCTGGGAGTGTGAGGACTGCGGACATCAGATCTCCGTCGGCAGTAGAGCAGAGCTGGCAGAGCTGTCCGGCAATCCGCAGGCGGCCCAGATTGAGCTGCACCGCCCATATATCGATGCGGTAGAGATCAAGTGCCCCTGCTGCGGCAAGACGATGCGCCGTGTACCGGAGGTCATTGACTGCTGGTTCGATTCAGGAGCAATGCCTTTTGCACAGCATCATTATCCGTTTGAGAACAAGGATCTGTTCGAGCAGCAGTTCCCGGCACAGTTTATCTCAGAGGCGGTGGATCAGACACGTGGATGGTTCTATTCGCTGATGGCAGAGTCTACACTGCTGTTTGGCAGAGCACCTTACGAAAACGTTATCGTTCTCGGACATGTACAGGATGAGAACGGACAGAAGATGAGTAAATCCAAGGGAAATGCGGTCGATCCGTTTGACGCACTGGAGAAATACGGCGCAGATGCGATCCGCTGGTACTTCTATATCAACAGTGCACCGTGGCTGCCGAACCGTTTCCATGGCAAAGCCGTACAGGAAGGACAGCGTAAGTTCATGGGCACACTGTGGAACACCTACGCATTCTTTGTACTGTATGCCAATATCGACCAGTTCGATGCAACAAAATATACACTGGAATATGACAAGCTTCCGGTCATGGACAAGTGGCTGCTGTCCAAGCTGAACACATTGATCAAGACCGTGGATGATAACCTGAACAATTACAGAATTCCTGAGGCAGCGCGCGCGCTCGATGATTTTGTAGATGAGATGAGTAACTGGTATGTACGCCGCAGCCGTGAGCGTTTCTGGGCAAAGGGTATGGAGCAGGACAAGATCAATGCATATATGACACTGTATACCGCACTGGTCACAGTTGCAAAATGTGCAGCACCGATGATCCCGTTCATGGCAGAGGATATCTACCGCAACCTCGTATGCTCTATCGATGCATCCGCTCCTGAGAGCGTACATCTGTGTGATTTCCCGGTAGCGAACGAGGCATGGATCGATGCGGAGCTTGAGAAAAATATGGAGGCGGTATTAAAGATCGTCGTTATGGGACGTGCATGCCGTAATTCTGCCAATATCAAGAACCGTCAGCCGATCGGAATGATGTATGTAAAGGCACCGGAGACACTGCCGGAGTTCTATACCGAGATCATCGAGGATGAGTTAAACGTCAAGAAAGTGACATACACCGATGATGTCAGCAAATATACCGATTATACGTTCAAGCCGCAGCTGAGAACCGTCGGACCCAAATACGGCAAGTATTTAGGACAGATCCAGAAGGCACTGGCAGCGCTGGACGGCAATGCAGCGATGGCAGAGTTAAAGAGCAAAGGTGTCCTGACCTTAGAGAGCGTCGCTCCGGAAGTCGTGCTGACAGAGGACGATCTGCTGATCACGATGACACAGATGGAGGGCTATCAGACAGAGGGAGACAACACCGTGACTGTTGTGCTCGATACCAATCTGACACCGGAACTGATCGAAGAAGGATTTGTACGCGAGATCATCAGCAAGATCCAGACGATGCGTAAGGAAGCTGGATTCGAGGTGATGGACCGCATCAATATCTCTTATGTGGCAGACGGCAAGGTCGCAGAGATCTTTGCATCACATGGAGATCAGATCTGCGGTGAAGTTTTAGGTGACGGACTGACCGCAGGTACGATCAGTGGTTATGAAAAGGAATGGAACATCAACGGAGAAAAGGTTACACTGGGCGTAGAAAAGCATGCCTAAGCAATTGCATCCCGTATCATAGAGGAGGATACAGATGACAAACGAGATTTTTGAAAAAGAGACATTTATTAAGAATGTGAAGAACACGGTCAAGACCCTGTTCCGTAAAAACCTGTCAGAAGCGAGCCAGCAGGAGATCTATCAGGCTGTCAGCTTTGTAGTCAAGGAAGTGATCATCGATCAGTGGCTGGCTACACAAAAGACGATGGAGGAGACAGATCCCAAGACATTATACTATATGTCCATGGAGTTTCTGGTAGGCCGTGCACTCGGTAATAACCTGATCAACCTGACTGCTTATAACGAAGTCAAAGAAGCACTGGAGGAGATCGGACTGGATATCAACGTGATCGAGGATCAGGAGCGCGATCCTGCACTTGGCAACGGAGGTCTGGGACGTCTCGCAGCCTGCTTTATGGAATCGCTGTCTACGCTGGGCTATCCGGCGTACGGCTGTGGTATCAGATACCGTTACGGTATGTTCCGTCAGAAGATCAAGGACGGCTATCAGGTAGAGGAGCCTGATAACTGGTTAAAGGACGGCTATCCGTTCGAACTGCGCAGACCGGAATATGCGTATACCGTAAAATTCGGCGGATATGTGCGTGCCGAGTATGATCAGGCGACCGGAAAGACCCGGTTTGTCCATGAAAACTATCAGGCAGTCACAGCGATCCCTTATGATATGCCGATCATCGGTTATAATAACAATGTAGTCAACACACTTATGATCTGGGATGCAGAGCCGGTAGAGTGCTTCAAGCTGGATTCATTTGACAAGGGTGATTATTACAAGGCTGTCGAGCAGGAAAATCTGGCACGCAACCTCGTAGACGTACTCTATCCGAATGATAATCATGTACAGGGCAAGGAACTCAGACTCCGTCAGCAGTATTTCTTCGTATCAGCCAGTGTACAGCGTGCGATCGCGAAGTTCATGAAAAATCATGATGATATCCACGATCTGCCAAAGAAAGTGACTTTCCAGATGAATGATACTCATCCGACCGTTGCAGTCGCAGAGCTGATGCGTATCCTGCTCGATGAGTATGAGCTGGAGTGGAACGATGCATGGAACATCACGACCAAGACCTGTGCATATACAAACCACACGATCATGTCCGAGGCACTTGAGAAGTGGCCAATCGAGATCTTCTCACGCTTACTGCCCCGTATCTATCAGATCGTGGAGGAGATCAACCGCCGCTTTATCTTACAGATCCAGGCCAGCTTCCCGGGTGATCAGCATATGATCGAGAAGATGGCGATCGTATATGACGGCAAGGTCAAGATGGCACATCTGGCGATCGCAGCCGGCTATTCGGTCAACGGTGTAGCGAGACTGCATACCGAGATCCTGAAAAATCAGGAACTGAAGGAGTTCTACCAGATGTTCCCGGAGAAGTTCAACAACAAGACCAACGGTATCACCCAGAGACGTTTCCTGCTGCATGCGAATCCGCTGCTCGCAGACTGGATCACAAACCGTATCGGTAACGACTGGATCACCGATCTGAGCCATCTGGAGAAACTGGCTGTCTATGTGGATGACGAGAAGGCTCAGGCTGAGTTTATGAATATCAAGTACCAGAACAAGCTGCGTCTCGCAAAATACATCAAGGATCACAACGGCATCGAGGTCAATCCCCGTTCGATCTTTGACTGCCAGACCAAGCGTTTGCACGAGTACAAGCGTCAGCTCATGAACATCCTGCATGTCATGTATCTGTACAATGAGATCAAGGAGCATCCGGATATGGAATTCTATCCGAGAACCTTCATCTTTGGTGCCAAGGCAGCAGCCGGATACAAGAATGCCAAGCTGACGATCAAGCTGATCAACAATGTCGCAGACGTGATCAACAATGATCCTTCTATTAATGGCAAGATCAAGGTCGTATTTATCGAGGATTACTGCGTATCCAATGCAGAGATCATCACCTCAGGTGCAGATGTGTCCGAGCAGATCTCTACCGCCAGCAAAGAGGCATCCGGTACCGGTAACATGAAGTATATGTTAAACGGTGCGATCACGATCGGTACGATGGACGGTGCCAACGTAGAGATGGTAGAGGAAGTCGGAGAGGACAACATCGTGATCTTTGGTATGAGTGCGGACGAAGTCATCGCTCATGAGAAAGCCAGAGACTATGATCCGATGCAGATCTTCAACAGCGATCCGCAGATCCGTCAGGTGCTGATGCAGCTCATCAACGGCTTCTATTCACAGAACGATACCGAGCTGTTCAGAGATCTGTACAACTCACTGCTGAATACCCAGTGTACACAGTATGCGGATACTTACTTTACACTGGCAGACTTCCGCTCATATGCAGAGGCACAGAAGAAGATCTCTGAGATGTACAAGAATGAGAAGGAATGGGCGAGAAAGGCAATGCTCAACACCGCACATGCCGGAAAATTCTCATCAGACCGTACGATCCAGGAGTATGTAGACGATATCTGGCATCTGGACAAGATGACAGTTACTTTAGAAGAGCAGTAATTTTTGAATAAAAAGGAGAAAAACAATGGCAAATCAGAATCCGATCGTTACGATCGAGATGGAAAACGGCGATATCATGAAGGCAGAACTGTATCCTGAGATCGCGCCGAATACCGTAAACAATTTTATCAGCCTCGTAAAAAAAGGCTATTATGACGGAGTGATCTTCCACCGCGTGATCCCCGGATTTATGATCCAGGGAGGAGATCCGGACGGCACAGGCATGGGCGGCCCCGGATATTCTATCAAGGGTGAGTTCACACAGAACGGCTTCAAGAATGACTTAAAGCATACACCGGGTGTCCTGTCCATGGCACGTACCATGATTCCGGATTCCGCAGGCAGCCAGTTCTTCATCATGCATGAGACCAGCCCGCATCTCGATGGTGCATATGCCGCATTCGGCAAGCTGGTAGAGGGATTAGAGGTTGTGGACCGGATCGCACGTGTCCATACAGACTACTCCGATCGTCCGATGGAAGAGCAGAAGATGGCAAAAGTCACGGTAGATACGTTTGGCGTAGACTATCCGGAGCCTGAAAAATGCTAGCAGGAGCAGAAGAGCTGTTCCAATCCGTAAAAAGTATTGCGTCTGTCTGCTATCGCGCGAGCGAGGCCGCAGATCATGATACAGATCAAGAGTTACAACGCCTGCTTCGGGAACTTCCCGGGGCGGGCGTTACGCTTATAGAGCTGGATGAATGGGAGAGGAAGCATGGCAGGCTGCATTCGCTTACCCGGTTGGCAGACGATCCGGACATGAGGCGGCCGCGTTATGCGGATCTGCCGGAGCCCGGTTTGGATGCATTATCGAAGACAGAACGGTATGATCTGCATGCGACGCTGCTGCTGGCAGGCAGTGCACAGACGCTGGCGCTCGCGCAGGACACACCTGTGGCGACGATCGGATACGGGAGGTTGGCTGTCTGTGACGGAACAGAATGTGTGTCTTCTGCAAAAAAAGCGGACATTCTCGTCGAAGGCTTTGCGGAAATCGATGTCCGGTTCTTAGACCGGATCATGAAGCGGGCGCAGGGAATGCCGTGGATCACGGTCGTGACCAGACGCTGCTATCTGCGGGAGATCACACTGGATGATCTCGACGATCTGTATGAACTGTACGCGCAGCCGGGTATCACGGACTATACCGAACCGCTCTATGACAGACCGGAGGAAGAACAGTATACGAGAGACTATATTACCTACATGTACCGGTTTTACGGCTATGGGATGTGGCTGGTGTACGACAGACAGACCGACGCGCTCATCGGCAGAGCAGGATTTTCGCATCAGGATCTTGGGGATGAGAGCGTATTGGAGATGGGCTATATCATCGGCGTGCCGTATCAGAGACAGGGATATGCAACGGAAGTGTGCGAAAAACTGCTGGAGTTTGCCGGTGAGAATCTGTCGGATTTTGGCAGCGTGAACTGCTTTGTGGAGCCGGAAAACACAGCCAGCCGTGCGCTGCTGCGGCGGCTGAAGTTTGATCAGACCGGCATGGCAGATATATCCGGAAAAGAAATGCTTCGTTTTCAAAAAAATATCCTCAAAATGTAGACAAACTGGTGATATACGAGCCGCTTCGTGCATAGATTGTACCAATCGCAGAACTACCTGTATCTGCAGTGAGATCGAAGGGGAGGACAATTTATGGGACGACAGGCGGGAAGACAGACGACAAGCAGACAATCGATGCTCATACCGGCGCTCGTGGTGTTGGTGACGATGTATATGATCACAGGGATATTGTTACTGCTGCTGGCATTTTTCATGTACAGGGCAGAACCTTCAGAGGCACTTGTCAACGGCGCGATCATAGCTATTTACATAATAGCGGGCTTCGCGGGAGGATTTCTCATGGGGAAACGCGCGGGCGTGCGCAAATATCTGTGGGGACTTCTGATGGGGGCGCTCTATTATGGGATACTGATATTCATCGGGGTGATCCTGCATCAGGGGCTGGACGCGGATACGGTGCATCTGGTGTCTACGATGATCCTGTGCCTGCTCTCGGCAACTGCGGGCGGGATGATCAGCTGAATGATACGATGAATCTGCAAGGAGGACGATATATATCATCGCCTCCTTATTTTGGTTTGCGCGCCATGGGCGCGCTCTAACGCAATGGCATTAAGTTAAGAATTTTTTTCTGAAACCTCTTGACAAATATTCCATAATCTGCGGATTTTTTGCTAATTATCTTAGCAAAAAATCCCTTGTGATTAAGTACATTCACTTTTTCACAGGAGGAACAATATGAAATATTTAAGTCCAAAATCATTACGCAAAATCTTGTTTGAATCAATTGAACAACTCGTCCAAAACAAAGCTTCATGCCGGATATGAAAGTGAAGAAAACTATGTATTTTTAGAAAAGAATGGTCAGCTTTCATACATCAAGCCGGCTAATTATGAAATATCAAAAACGAGAAAATATAAGAATGATATCGGAAAAATAGAAAACATGGAGTATGATGAACAAACCGACTCTTACATATGCAAAAATAATAAAAAGCTGAGTGTAGACTACATAAAACACACCAAAAGCAAGACAGGTTATATAAGCGAAAAAACGATTTATAAATGTAAGAACTGTAAGGAATGTCCCTATAAAAGTGAGTGCATCAAGGGGAATAACTGCAAAACACCATTGGAAGAACGGATAAAAATTCTTCAGGTTGCAAAGACATTTCTGAAATATAGACAGGAAGATTTGGAACGAATACTTTCAGAAGAAGGAATCCTGTTTCGGACAAATCGAAGCATTCAGGCAGAAGGCTCTTTTGGGGACTTAAAACAGGATATGCAGTTTAGAAGGTATCTGAGTAAAGGGACATCAAATGTGCTTGCAGAAAGTATCCTGTTAGCTATGGCGAGAAATGTCAATAAGCTGCATAACAAAATACAAAAAGGAAAAACAGGCACACATTTATTTCCGCTAAAAAGGGCATGAATTTTAAGAATTCAAAATAATTTTTAAGGGTTCGAAAAAGAGGCTTGGTAAAGTACGCCTTTTTTAAGACGATTCGTTTAAAATAGCTTATAGAATAGTTGGACTTTAACAAAATAACAAAAAAGGATGCTGCCGCTTAACGAATTTTCATTCGTTAGTGCGACAGCTCCTAGCTGGGAATAAGGTGCGGTTGGGGCTCTTATTTTCGTAGGGCCTTTGAGGCCCAAGCCGGCAATAGTCCCTTACAGGGACAGAGCAAACCACCGGCTAAGCCCAACATCATAAACTTAAGATTAGATATTACACATTTATATTATCCTGCTAAAAACTCATTTCAAAAGGGCAGATTAAAACGAAGAGAAATCTTCACAGAGCTCCTTCTGTATACTTTAACAACTTAAAATGCCCATAATCT
>JBNMHW010000013.1:0-44121 GCA_050872965.1 bacterium
CCTACATCTTCTTCAACGTTTTTTCCCTGTTTGATGCACTGGTGATCGACACCATCTGGTTCTGCCATTCCAAATGGTGGATCATCCCTGGTACAGAGGACATGACAGAAGCTTACCACGACTACGCATTCCACTGGAAATGGTTTTTCCTTGGGCTGGTGACAGCGCTTCCACTGAGCGCCATTACCGGAGGAATTGTGGCATTGATCGGGCTTATTTAATCATACAAACACAAACTTTTAGCTCATTACCACCAATAACAAAAAGGTTTCCCGCTCAAACCGCAGGATAAACTGTTCCAGGGCTTTCCCTACTTCTGGCTGATTGTCCAGTTTCCCCAGATATAGTATCCATCATCTTCCTGCCCCAGATAAAGTGCCTGATAACCGGACATCACAATGTTCATTGCAATATCCTGATTCTGTAAATCTATCTGTTATCTCCTGTGTTCATCTATCTTATACATAGATCAATTCCTTCAAGATAATTTCTTCTGCAATCGCTCTGTGACCGTTGGCAGCTCTTACCCATGCCATCTGATCTTTCTCCTTGTCCGGCAATGGATCTTTTTCTTCCAACTGTTTCAGAATAATTTCTTCCCGTTCTCTGTTTCTGTGAAGATTTTGTGAAGCCTTGATTTTATGGGCTTCACAGAGGTTTTTCACTTGCTTTCGCACTCGATTTTATTGTTTCATCCGTTTTTGTCTCCGAATCATGGAAACAATCACCTTCTTCTCCCTCATAATAAACAAGCTGTCCATTCACATGAATTTCCCGGATATTCTTTGTCACCATATATCGCTCAAATAATCCATTTACTGTCAATTTCTTTACAGATGTGTCCGTAATAAGCTGATCGTCAATATCTTTATTGTCTTTTCTTGTGGAAAACGAGTACCATCAAAGCAGTGGAGGAAATCAAACGAATAGAATTCATCGAATTCCCGATTTATTGTATTTTTCTCTTTATCAAAGAAAAAGCACTGTAAACCAATATCTTATGGTTTCAGTGCTTTTTACATATTTTTTACTTCTCCCATTCACTTATATTAAGTGGGACTTAAATTCCTGTCATTCACTTATCACTTATCTTTTCGGTTTAGTCTGCCCCCCGACACATAAAATCCACGCAGAATTTTTTCAAGTACTGCAATGTCCAAAGGCTTAGCAATATGTGCATCCATACCAGCACCAAGACAATGCTGCACATCCTCTGAAAAAGCATTTGCTGTCATCGCGATGATCGGAATCGTCTTTCCAAGATGATTCTCACTGCTTCTGATCGCCCTCGTAGCTTCCAGACCATTCATGTTCGGCATCTGCACATCCATAAGGATTGCATCATATTCATCCGGCTTCACGCCCTTAAATGCTTCTACTATCTTCTCTCCATCCGGATAAATGGTACAGGACGCACCATACATATGCAGGAGTTCTTTCAGAATCTCCGCATTCAGTTCATTATCCTCGGCACACAGGAAATTCATGCCATTTAAAATATGACTTTCTTCCTCTTCTGAAACAGAAGCTTTCTGTGTCCTTGCAATTGCCACAGCCAGATTCGACAGGAAAAATGGTCTGAAAATCATTCCGTCCACACCACTTCCAGTCAGCAGATCCTGCACATCTTCCTCTGATGCAAATTCAAGACAAAAGATAAGAACTGCATTTTTCGCGATCTTTCTGAGAAGGCTTACCGTTTCTGCCAATGTTTTATTCTGCAGGCATCCGGCAAGTAAAATCACATCTGTACTTTCCTGTGTCAGCCATCCGGCTGCTTCTTCCTCTGTGGATACTGCATAAAACTGTATCGCACTTTCACTCATGGCAGCTTTCACATTGCGGATCAGCTGATTCTCACTGGAAACAAGAAGAACCCTGCTGGCACCAATTTCATAATCTACATGTCGGTTAATTGGCAGTGTCAGTATAACCTCAAAACAGCTTCCTTTTCCCAGCTGGCTCTCAACATGAATTTCCCCACCCATAAGATCCACAATATTCTTTGTGATCGCCATTCCAAGACCAGTTCCCTGCACCTTATTCGTCATGGAATTTTCAGCCCTGGTAAATGGTTCAAAAATATGCTCCAGAAATTCCGGCGACATTCCATATCCATTGTCTGTCACCGTATAGACAAATTTTGCATGATCCGGCACATCACATGGAACTTCTGTCAGATCCAGAATGATATTCCCGCCTTTCGGTGTATACTTCACCGCATTAGACAAAAGATTTAAACATATCTGACGCAGACGGACACCATCACAGATCAGGTATTCATGAACAATTTCCTTTACATGAATATGAAAATGCTGCTCACGCTCATTTACCTGTGCCCGAATAATGCTGTCGATCTGTTCTATCTGTTCTGCCAGACTGACTTCTTCAACATTCAGCTGAACTTCTTTTGACTCAATCCTGCTCATATCCAAAATGTCATTGATCAGTCCCAGCAGATGACGGCTGGAAAGCTGTACCTTCTGAATGTAAGTCTCCATCTTATCCGTCATTCCGGGTTCATGTTCCATCAGGCTTGTAATACCGACAATCGCATTCATCGGTGTACGGATGTCATGGGACATATTTGCAAGGAAATCGCTTTTAGCACGGCTTGCCTCTGTTGCCATCTGTTCGGCACGCTCAGCTATACTCAATGCTGCTGACAGACGCTCACTGTTACGCCTTTCTGCATCTACCTCCCTCTTTTTCTGTACCTGAAGCAGGAAGAATATAACAGTCGTTGCAATAACTACAAGAATAATCGCAAATATCAGAATCATCCTGACAGTAGTATTTACCAGTGAAACAACATTGGTCGCCACATAAGAGGATGGAACAAGGAACAAAAGCGTCCATTCCGCATAATTCATCCGGTACAATGCGTAATAATACTCCTCTCCGTCCATAACCGCATTTGCATAGCCGTAACCATTTTTCTCCAGGTCGGTTTTCGCTTCCTCAAAGGAATTGTCGTGCAGATACTCCATCTTCTGCAGTACAGTGTATGCATTATAGCCTTTGACCAATTCATTATCATTACTGTAAAAAAGCCGCATGCCAGATTCATTCAGGACATATACGCTGTTGCTGTTGTCATAGGCTCCGCAGCTGAAATACGGGTTCAGATAGTTCATATTCTGAGAAATGCCATAATAGATCACTTGTATCTTCCGACCATCCTCATCTATTTCCACAGGCTCAGGCAGGCGCTTCAAAAAATACATTCTGCTTTCGTCCGAAATCATGGATTTGGACACAAAACTGACCATTTCCGGCTTGTCCAGCAGATAATCAATCTCATCCAGTGTGCCCTGCCAGCCGTCCTGCGTCATATACCTCCCCATATCATCTATGGCAACCAGCTTTTCGCCATTTGTATCCATATTGTTCATAGCCGCCTGTTTTTGCATAAATGCAAGCAGGGTTTCGGCATCCGCAGGCTTTCCTGTCTCCACATAATTGCAGAAAGCCTCTACATCCTTCCATTGATTGGTTACTACATCTTCCAGACCGGTGAAAAGCTGGGTCGTAACTTCCCGCATCTGACTCAACCGCTCCTGATACAGAACTTTGTCGATATAGGAATTATAAAATCGCAGAAATGCAAAAATGCCAATGGAAATGGCAGCCACAATCACTGTAATGGCAATAAGCAGTGTTTGAACGCTTTTTTGACTGTCTTTTGTGTGTTCCTGCCGTTCCTTCATCCGTTATTTCTCCCAAACAAGGTCTTTTTTCGATAATGTTTCAAACTGGCTAAAATACTCCTCTGCCGCAGTCAGACCGAGAATGCCTGTATCCGTCAATTTGCCCTCGTCAGCCACATCATCTGCCACGCCACAAATGGCAACCGTGTAGGTTTCAGAATCATCAATGGTCATTCCATCAGGTGTTACCAGTTCGTACGGGAACCAATAATCGTCTTTGGCATTATAACCTTTTTCTGCCAATTCCTTTATGCGTTTGCCGGTAAGCGTTACAGTCTGGATATTTCCGCGCCAGCCGGTAGGCAGGATGCTAGTGATCTGATCATCAGTCACCGGCAGGGCAAACAGGGCACCACTGACTCCTTCCGAATTCAGATCAAAAATTTCATCCCCATATACAGGATACCACTTGTTCTTGGAGATCAACGACAGATCTGCACCAGCAGCTTTACCAAAGCATATGCCGATGAGCCTTGCACAATCGTCCGTATCCAGCTTCTCGGTAACAGTAGTGTAGATCTGTGAGGAATTATCCGTAACCAATGAGTGGTCGTTTTCAAAAACATTCACAATGTCATCCTCGGTCGCATTGTCCTTTATGTATTCGATAACTTCATTACCAATTGGAACAATAAGGCTTTCCCAGCCGTTGTAAAGAAAAGGTGCCGTCAATCCTTTGTTCAGATTATCCTCATTTTCCTTATATCTATTAGAATCCGGAATCTCATAATCCTTCAGCGGCAGAAGCGTGGAGTCCATATAAGGCTCATTCAAAGAGGTAAGTCCCTCTACAGTGGACAGAACCTCCATCACATGAACGGCATCCTCCAGCTTCTGTTCATTTCCCTTATCTTCCAGGTGTTTATTCAGACCATAATATCGGGAAACAGACAGCACTAAGGCATTCTGTGTGCCATCCTCAGACAGATACGGCATCAGACCAAATTCACAGTCAGACTCTTGTTCATCAGAGCCGTAGCTGCTGCCCAGCATAAACAGGGTATTACCTTCTGCCATGATTTTTTTTGTTTCAGTATCGTCTTTCAGGTCGCCCGGTTCCAACATACCGATATCTTTCCATTTTTGCAGTGTGGATAATGACTCAACAAACTCCGGCGTATCTTTAGCGTTGGCGGTTCCGTTCAGGTAATTTTTCTGCCATGTACGGCCATCAATGGTATTTAAGAAATCGGTATCCAGAATATTGCAGAGATACTGGAAACCATAGCCAGGAAGTGCAATCTGACAGATACACAGATTATACCCCGCTTCTTTCACCTTCGGCGCCAGTTCTTCCAGTTCAGCAAAGGAAGTCGGTAATTCCCAGCCGTTCTGCTCCAGCAACGTTTTGTTGTAAGTAATGCCAAGACAATCGTAATATGCCGGCAAAAGATAAACTGCACCGTTATCCGTCACATCACGCAAGCGTGCTTCTGAATAATTGTTTGTGAAATCATAACCCGAAAGATCGACCAGACGATCACTTAAATCTTCCAGACCAGGTGTATAAACTGTAGCTGTATAAATATCCGGCATATCCCCCGCTGCGAGTTCTGAAAGACAATAGGCAGTCTTGTTCTGACCGCTGTATGGAATAATCTCCAGATTGATCTCCGGGTACTTTTCCTTTACAAGTTCCAGGAATTTAGTGGCATTTCTGAACTGTACCTCCATAGTGATCGTTTCATGTTCATTGCTGGCATTCTGTGTTTCCTTGCTGCCGCATCCGGTCAGCATGGTCAACGCACAGGCAAGTGCCAGAGATAAGTTTAGAATTTGTCTCCTTTTCATTATTCTGCTCTCCTTCAATTTTTAAATATGTGTTTCACTGAACACAAACAACACAAAAGGCAGTCAGTTCCGTATGCCAACTGCCATTACTACATAATATGAATTCTGTTGTAAATTTTCCTGAACTATATAAAATGTAGAACAGTTCATGCCTAAAATAGTACCAAAACCTGTAAAAGCAGCAACACAATTTGACGGGTACAAAAAATATTTTATTGATCCCGTCAAAATTCTACAACTCTAAGCTGATAATTACAAAGAATGCCTTGAAAATCAAGTGTTTTTTTCATATAATATGACATATAATTACGCCGAAATATGTAAGGTGCTTTTATACTACAACAGAATTCATATTATGTGACAATCAGTCTCAGCCTTTCCATCTGACGGGCATGAACCAGTCCACTTTCTGCCGTATAAATCCGGGTAGTACTCAGATTCGTATGTCCCAGAATATCCGCCAGTCTGGACAAATCCTTTTCAACTGAATAAAACATCCTTGCAAACAAATGACGCAGATTATGCGGAAACACTTTCTTTTCTGAAACACACGCACTCTCACACAGTTTCTTCATATCGCGCCAGACATTGCTCCGATCCAACGGTTTTCCCGTTCTTGTCGTAAATACTGCCCCGGCAGTCTTTTTTTGATTCCGGATATATTTTCTTAACAGTTTCCGCAGTCCTTCCGGCAGAAATACAATCCTCAGTTTCCCCTTGTTAGAAATCTCAGCCCTTCTACTCTGCACGGCTTCCACTGTAATAAACTTCAATTCCGATACACGGATACCCGTTGCACAGATCGTCTGAATCACCAGCGCCAGCCTTTCATTCTCTTTTCTCTGTGCAGCCTTCACCAGACGGACATACTCCTCACGGGTAAGTTCCTTTTCTTCTTCCAGGAACAGGGATCTCTGAATCTTCAAAGGCTTCACCATCAGCTCCATCCAGCCCATATATTTCACATACCCATTCACGGCCGCAAGCATGGCATTCACAGAAGCCGGTGCATACTTACTGATCAGATGCTCCTTCCAGCTGATCAGTGCCGTCTTCGTCAGTTCTTTCCCCTTCAAAAACTCCATCAGTGCATTCAGGTCGTGCTTATATTTCTGCAATGTCGCCTAGCTTCTCTCCTGCTCTCTCTGATAGGTCAAGTATTTCTCTGTCATTTCTTCATTAATCACCGGTCTTTTCCCTGGCATCACCATTTCCTCCTAAAAATAAAGATACCAGTATTCTACCAATAAGCCCGAAATTTTATTCAATTCCACCCCACACCAGAAATACACACCCAATAATTCCTGCCATAATCACAGCACTTGAAAATATTCGTTCAAAAACCACCTCTCCCGTGGAAAATCCCATCCCATATAGTCCAAGTCATATTTTTATAGCTCACGCCTATCCTGCATTTCATTATTAAATTGAAAACCTTTATTCTTTTTTCCTCTGTTCCAAACGTTTACTGACTTCTGTAACAACTTTTACATCCGTTTTCTGGCTGCCTTGTCTACTTCCAGCAGATGCTCACCAACGCTGTCTTGCAGGAGCATTACCTGATACAGCGAATTTCTGTAAAGATTTTGTGAACACTCTTTTTGACCTGTTTTCTGCTTCCGGATCAGATCTGCGGCTTTCGCCCCTGAATATTTTCCCTCAGAGCAGCCATCAGTGCATCCACCTCGATCGGCTTCGCCAGATACCCATTCATACCGGCATCATATGCCTCCTGCCGATCCTCATCAAACGCATTGGCCGTCATCGCTAGGATCGGGATCTTCGCACATTCCGGATCATCCAGTGCACGGATCTGTCTGGTCGCCTCATAGCCATCCATGACCGGCAACTGGATATCCATCAGGATCAGATCATACTGTCCGGACTTTGCCTGCTTCATCTTCTCCACCGCGATCTTGCCGTCATCTGCCACATCCACGACAAAATGGCTTTCCTGAAGGATCGACTGCGCGATCTCCTGATTCAGCAGATTATCTTCCACGAGCAGGATCCTTTTGCCTGTAAAATCAAAATGTTCTGCTTCTGCCTTATGCTCTGTCTTTATCTGGAAAGGTCTGGATAATACATCACGTAATTCCGACATGAACAGCGGCTTGGACACGAATGCCGTCACGCCCGCCTCTTTTGCTTCCTCCTCAATATCCGCCCAGTCATAGGCTGTCAGTATGATAATCGGTTTGGAATTGCCGATCACCCGCCGGATCCGGCGCACGGTCTCGATCCCGTTCATATCCGGCATCAGCCAGTCGATGATATAGACGCTGAATTCATCGCCCAGATCTCTCGCATCCGTGGCGCGGATCACAGCCTCCTTACCGGAGATCGTCCATTCCGGACGCAGACCGATCTCCCGCAGCATACGGCTGATATTCAGACATGTTCCGGTATCATCATCCGCTACAAGGGCACGCAGCCCCTGAAGCTGGTCGATCTTCTCATAACGCACACCCTCTCCGTCGATCGCAAAGCGCAGTGACACGATAAACTCCGTTCCTTTTCCCTCTTCGCTGTTGACCGCGATCGTTCCACCCATCATATCCACGATATTTTTCGTGATCGCCATGCCAAGTCCTGTTCCCTGGATCCCGCTGACCGTCGTTGTATTTTCTCTGGAAAATGCTTCGAAAATATGCTCCTGAAATTCCGGGCTCATACCGATGCCGTTATCCTTGATACGGAATTCATAATCTGCTGATCCCGCCGGTGCAGTCGGCTTCTCGATCACACGGATACTGACCATGCCACCCGTCTTTGTAAACTTGATGGCATTGCTCAGGATATTTAAAAGCACCTGATTGAGCCGCAATTTATCCGCGATAATATCCTCATTAATCACATCCTCGGTATCGATGTAGAGGTCGAGCTGCTAGGCAGATACCCCGGACTGAATGATCGTGCGCACATCATGGAGCACATCAGGCAGATGCACCGGTTTTTCGTCAATCTTGACGTTACCGCTCTCGATCCTGCTCATATCCAGCACATCATTGATCAGACTCAGCAAATGCTGGCTGGAGGTCATGATCTTGCCCAGATACCGCTGTACCTGCTCCTTATTGTCGATATGCGTCGCCGCCAGAGATGTGAATCCAATGATCGCATTCATCGGTGTACGGATATCATGCGACATATTATTCAGGAAATTGGTTTTCGCCTTATTGGCATGTTCCGCCGCTACCAGCGCAAATTGCAGATCCTTTTTGCTCTGGTTCAGCTTCTCATTCAGTATCTGCGTATCCTGCATCCGGACATTCATGTAAGTATTGTAAATACCGGAGATCTTCATATTGGACATATAGATACCCAGCAGCAGACCTGTGATCGCAAAAAACAGGGAATTACTCTGATTCGTATGATAGACCGGATACATGGACTGGAACCTGGCGATCGCAGCCAGATAGATCACCTCTGCCGGCGCAACTACCGCCAGCAGTTCTACTGCATTGAGTGCATACATCATCGGAGCCGTCTGTATAAATACGAGATACAGCGTCGTCCGCTCACTGATACTGCCGGAGCCGATCGAGGATATGATACCCAGCCCCAGATAGATGATCATGAACAAATATGCAGAAACATTGATCAATCTGCGGTCATTCCTGATCTTCCAGTTTAAGATCGCGATCGCCCCAAATAAAACCACAGCGCACGAAAAGAGGATCTGATTGATCGCCGGAATCATTGCATGATTCACACACAGCCGCAAGGCAAAGATCGCGGCGCAGGCTCCGGACAGGATCACCAGACTCTTTCGGTTAGAAGCATCGATCTGTTCAGCGATCTCCTGATATTGTTCTCTGGTCAGTCCTCCGTATAATATGAAATTCACCAGTTTCTTCCATTTTTCTCTCATCGCATGATCTCTCTGATTGTCTTTAACATCTCATCAATCTTGATTGGTTTGGTCAGATAACCGTTCATTCCGGCCTTGCCCGCGAGTGTACGGTCATCATCGAACGCATTGGCTGTCATCGCCAGAATCGGGATCTGCTGACAATACTCAGATTCCATCGCCCGGATCTGTCTGGTGGCTTCATAGCCATCCATCACCGGCATCTGGATATCCATCAGGATCAGGTCGTACTGCCTAGGCACGGCATCCCGCATCTTCCCGACCGCGATCGCACCATTCTGCGCGAGGTCTATATCAAAGCCGGCCTCCTTTAAGATCTCCGTAGCGATCTCCTGATTCAGTTCATTATCCTCCACGAGCAGGATCCGCTTGCCGACCGGAGAGATGATCTTCGGCTCAGGCGCAGGCTCTTCCACCCGCACCGGCTGCAGCAGGAGATCTCTCAGTTCTGACATAAACAGCGGTTTCTCGCAAAATGCCGTAACACCGGCTTCCTTCGCTTCCTCTTCCACATCCGACCAGTCATAAGCTGTCAGTATAATGATCGGATGGCTGTCGCCGATGACTCTGCGGATCCGGCGCACCGTCTCGATACCGTTCATATCCGGCATCAGCCAGTCAATGATATAGGCATAGAATTCATCACCCATATCCACGGCATGCTTGGCACGGATCACAGCCTCTTTACCGGAGACTGTCCACTCAGAGCGCATACCGATCTCGGTCAGCATCGATGAGATACTCAGACAGGTATCGGTATCATCATCCGCCACCAGTACACGGAGTCCCTGCAGCGATTCAATTTTTTCATAGACCTTTTTCTCTCCGCTCAGCCGGAATGTCAGACAGACATCAAATTCACTGCCGACGCCCTCTTCACTGGTCAGACCGATCGTACCGCCCATCATCTCCACGATCTTCTTGGTGATCGCCAGTCCAAGACCCGTACCCTGAATACCGCTCACGGTCGCGGTCTCCTCGCGCGAAAAGTTCTCAAAGATATGCTTCTGGAATTCTTCACTGATGCCGATACCCGTATCCCTGATGATAAAATGATACGTCGCGCAGCCCGTAGGCGCCTTCTTTTCCTGTCTGATCCGAAGTCCGATCGTACCGCCGGTCTTATTATATTTTACACCGTTACTCAGTATATTGAGCAGGATCTGCGTCAGACGCAGTTTATCTGCAATAATATCCTCATCGATCACATCTACGGTATCGATCAGGAAATCCAACTGTTTGGAGCTGACAGACGGACGGATGATCGTGCGGATATCATGCAGCAGATCCGGCAGATGCAGCGGTTTCTCGTCAATCTTCACCTTGCCGCTCTCGATCCGGCTCATATCCAGCACATCGTTGATCAGACTCAGCAGATGCTCACTGGAGGTACCGATCTTTCTCAGATAATCCTTGACCAAATCCGTATTGTCTATGTGTGATGCAGCCAGCGACGTAAAACCGATGATCGCATTCATCGGTGTACGGATATCGTGAGACATATTGTTCAGGAATGCCGTCTTCGCTGAATTGGCGCTCTCCGCCTGCAGCAGTGCTACCTTTAATTCCTGCTGGCTCGCCTCCAGCCGTTCATTCAGGCTCTGCGCCTCGCTGGCAGCCTGCTTTGCACGTACCTCTGCCATCCGCGCTTTTTGCAGGAATCCGAGGATCACCAGCAGGATCAGCAGGAATGACACACCGGAGCAGACCGCAACTACCACCAGATTATCCTTGATAAAGTCTGACAGCGTTACTTTTTTCATGGAATCCTCATACATAGCGACCGCACCGGTCAGCTTGGATGTCTGCATGGATTTCAGCGTCTTATTTAAGATAGACATCAGGATCGTATCTCCCTTGCTGACCGCAAAAGAAGTATTTGCCGTCTTGGTCAGGAAGACACTGTGAAGTTTCTTATCATTCACGTATTTCATCGACTGTCCGGATCTGGCGATCAGGCAGTCTGCCACTCCATCCAGTACAGCCTTCTCAGCATCCTGAAATGTACCGCAATCAACGATCGTCCAACTCGGATAATTGTATGAGATGTACCATTTATATTTGACATTTTCCTGCGGGATCGCAACCGTATTGTCTGTACTCTCATCAAACGCATCCTGCGCGGTAACTGCTGCCATGGGCATAGACAGTACGGTATTGGACAATGCCAGGTCATTTTGCTCGGCATAATACGGGTTCTGGCTGACATGAAAGATCATGTCTATCTCATTATCCCTCAGCGCCTGTATCTGTTCCCCGATAGAATCATATCCGGTCAGTTCAAAGCTCAGCGGCTGATTCAGACAATTGGCCGCATAATCCATGTAATCGTTAATCACACCGACCAGCGCGCCGCTCTGAGGATCGACCACACTGAATCCGGAGTCATCATGCAGGTATCCGATCCGGATCGCACCGTGCTCTGCCAGCCATTTCTGCTCTGTACCGGAGAGCACTGCAACCGACTGTGCCGTCAGATATCTCTGATACAGTTCATCCGCATAAAACGGTCTGTCGTTTTCCATGGCACGCATGGCACTGTCGAGTTCTTCTTTCAGATCCGGTCTGTTCTGATTGATCGCATAGTAGATGCTTGATCCGCCGATCGTGGCGATCGCAGACATTCCTTCCTCTGCCCAGATCGGTGTCTCTGCAGAGATCACACCGACGATCTCATGATCTGCGATCAGCTGCTTCACCTGATCGATACTGTCTACGGACACGTGCTGTGTCTGTACCTCGTGTTTTTCTTCCCACTCATAAAACTGCGTAGCCTGTATGCTCTGACCCAGCACTGCAATCGGTCTGCCGTTTAACGTTGACAGATCAGATGCCAAGATATCCGTATTGAGCAGATCCGCGTACAGATAATATTTTTCTTCTCCCATCGGCAGATCGGAAAACAGCATCTTTTCAGCTCGTTCGTCTGTATAGGAGATCGCACCCATCAGATCGATCTCACCGTTTTGCAGCTTTTCCACCAGTGCCGTCCAGTCAGCCGTGACATATTCGTAATTCCAGCCGGTATACGCAGCTACCGCCTGTTCATATTCATAGCCGTATCCACTGCGATTCCCGTTCGTACCGGTGATGTGATAGGAATCCTCGTACCAGCCCACCCGTACTGTCTCCGG
Organism: bacterium; assembly: GCA_050872965.1. Lineage (GTDB taxonomy): Bacteria > Bacillota > Clostridia > Lachnospirales > Lachnospiraceae > W0P33-017. The sequence continues at coordinate 12,510 of JBNMHW010000013.1, forward strand.
CCCGTCCTGCTCTGCTGCCGACACGGAGACCGGCAATAGCGACGTCAATGTCAGCAGGCACAGCAACAGACAACCATACCTGTAGATCTGTTTTCTGATCTGATTCATGAGTATATTCTTCCCCTCGCGATTTTATCTGATGTAACATAAATTCCAAGTAATATAAATATTATATCAAACCATATACAAACCGTCTATATTGATAATTGCCAGTTTTCCCGCTTGCGGCACATTTCTTTCCATGTTATGATATCCACTATGAATACCAACTACGAATATTACCGAATCTTTTATTATGTTGCAAAATATGCCAATCTGACCAAGGCAGCTGCTGCATTGCAGACCAGCCAGCCTGCAGTCACGCGCACGATTCATAAGCTCGAAGAGGACTTAGGCTGCCGGCTGTTCATCCGCAGCAAATCCGGCATGGAACTGACGGCTGAAGGTCGTACCTTTTACGAATATGTGTCTGCCGGCTGCGCACAGTTCTTCAAAGGCGAACAGAAGATCACCAGCCTGCTCTCGCTCGATGAAGGAAGCATCACGATCAGTGCGACGGAGACTGCGCTGCACTGCTGTCTGCTGCAGGCGATTGAATCTTTCCGCGAACTGCACCCGAATGTGACATTCCGCATCTTAAACAACAGTTCCAGCGAGTCTGTGACCGCGCTTCGTCAGGGACAGGTTGATATGGCGATGATCTCCTCGATCCCGGATGCCTTGCAGTCACCACTCGTATCCCATGCAGTCCATTCCTATACGGATATCCTGATCGGCGGCCGCAAATATCAGCATCTGCAGGATCAGACCATGACGCTTGCACAGCTATGCGAGTATCCGTGGGTCAGTCTGACACAGGATGCGATCGCACGCATCTTTGTGGACAGTTATTTTGCTTCTAAGGGACTTCGTTTCAACCCGGTATTGGAGCTCGCCACGACAGATCTCATTCTGCCTGCGATCGAACACAATCTCGGCATCGGACTGCTCCCGCCGGAATTTGTCAAAGAGGCATTGGACACCGGAACCGTCTTTCAGATCAGGATCCCTGATGAAATGCCCCACCGGACGATCTCTATGGTCTATGATCCGGAGTATCCGCAGAGCGTAGCTGCTACTGCTTTTCGCAAATTTCTGCTCGATCAGCCGTATAACCACTAACCATACACCGATGACCGCTGCATCCACCACGTACTTTATCGTTGATACAAGTCATCGAGTGTCAGCAGAATCATCCGGTCATCTGACAACGTATCAAACCATTCTGTATAGCCTGACAATGAAAAAAAGATATATTTTTCTATTGTATATTTTGCCGTCAACAACGCTGCCCGGCGCACCAATGTTTCATATATCCCTTTATCGATCTTTTCATTTCTGAATTTACATTCACCTACGACCGCTTTCTTTTCCAATTCTGATAATGCCACCACATCAATATCCGTGGCCTGCCCTGTCCTTTCTCTATTTTCTTTCACTATAGTTTCTGTTCCCCACCAGTTTCCGACAGTCGTAATAAAGCAGCCGAACTCTCCCAGTATGCCATGCTGTAATGTATAATATCTGCACATATCCTCAAAGACAGACCCCATAAAAGAATGCAACACCGGCTTGACTGCTTTCTGATAGTACAGTTCCCCCTGTCCCATTTCGATGACACTGGTAGCCTTCGGAATAAATTCATACCAGAATTTAAACATATGATCCTTTAACATATATTGCGTTTTTTTCTTATTCTTTTCTTCTGTGATACACCTTTTCTTTTCAACCAGACCAACACTGATCAGTTTCTCCATGGAATAAAGTATGGTAGGCTCTTTTTCACCGATTTTGTTTGCTATCACATTCACCGTGTTTTTTCCTGACGCGATCTGTTCTATGATATTATTGACAAGCGTGATATCCGAAAACTCCTGCGTCAACAGATTCCTCGTTTCATCATAGAGATAACCATCCGTCCGGAAAAACAGCCTGATGATATTCTCATCGATACTTTTTGATGCGTCTATCATAGCCAGATATTTTGCAACTCCACCGGTGATTCCATAACATATGGCTTTATCTTCATTTGTATATTCCGGTACAAATCTGGCAGCATCCAGATAATCAAATGCTTCCAGCTTTATTTGTGAATCACGTCTTCCGAACAATGGACTTTTTTCACTCAATACCTTATTTTCCATAAAACTCAACGAGGAGCCGCACAAAATGATCTTCAGATTTTTATCATGCCATACCGTATCGATATACTTTTGCATAATTGAGAGAAGCGCATCATCTTTTTCTGCCCAATAGGGGAGTTCATCGATAACCAATACCGTTTTTTCATCGGTCAGATGTTTGTCAATAAAGTCAAATACTGCCTCCGTTGTACGGAAACTGATGTCCTCTATCCCAGGCAAAAACGCATCTGTTACCTGCCTTGCGAACAGTTCCAGATTTCTGTCTCTTCCCACTTTCGTAGCGGTATAAAAAATCGCCTTTTTATCCTTCACAAACTCAGCGAGCAATGTGGATTTTCCAATGCGCCGGCGTCCATAGACGACAGTCATTCCAATGCCGTCTTTTTTGTAAAAATCGTTTAAATATGATAATTCTCTTTCTCTTCCTATAAACATATGTATATCCTCGCCAATTTCCAGTGATTTTATTCAAATTGATTTTATTCAAATTGATTTGAATAAAATATATCATATTTTTTCAGAATAAGCGATGTATAAAAAATCCCGAAACTGCCGACGCGACAGTTCCGGGATTTTATTGGAATTAGGGAAGATTTTACGAATATTAGTTATTTTCGGGTGTATGCCACTCCCAGTCACGGATCTCTTCCAGATCCTGACCATACTCAGCGATATACTGCTTGTGCTCTACGAGCTTGTCGTTCATCTTCTGGATGAGATAAGCACCACGGTTGCCGAGTTTCGGCAGATGCATGATGGCATCCTTTACCAGATTGAAACGGTCGATCTCGTTCTGTACTCTCATGTCGAACGGAGTCGTGATCGTTCCTTCCTCCTGATAGCCGTGAACGTGCATGTTCTGATTATCACGGCGGTAGGTCAGCTCGTGGATCAGGGTCGGATATCCGTGGAATGCAAAGATTACCGGCTTATCTGTGGTAAATAATGCATTGTACTCTGCATCGCTCAGTCCGTGCGGATGCTTGTGGTTGGACTCCAGCTTGAACAAATCGACAACGTTTACGACACGTACCTTCAGCTCAGGGAACTCATCACGTAAGATCGTGACAGCCGCCATCGTCTCCAGTGTCGGTGTATCTCCGCAGCAAGCCATAACGATATCAGGCTCTTCGCCATTGTCGTTGCTCGCCCACTCCCAGATGCCTACACCCTGTGTGCAGTGCTTTACAGCCTGATCCATGGTCAGCCACTGATAGCTGGGATGCTTGGATGCAACGATCGCATTGACATAATTCTTGCTCTTGATGCAGTGATCAAAGCATGATAACAGACAGTTCGTATCCGGCGGGAGATACATGCGGACTACGTCTGCCTTCTTATTAGCAATATGGTCTAAGAATCCGGGATCCTGATGTGTGAATCCGTTGTGATCCTGCTGCCATACGTTTGAGGTCAGAATAAAGTTCAAGGAAGCGATCGGACGTCTCCATGTGAGCTGGTTACATACCTTTAACCACTTTGCATGCTGTGCAGCCATAGAATCTACGACACGGATAAATGCTTCGTAGCTTGCAAAGAATCCATGACGACCGGTCAGCAGATATCCCTCTAACCATCCTTCACACATATGCTCACTCAGCATACCGTCCATGATACGTCCGCCACGGGCAAGACAATCATCCGTCGGCAGAAGCTTGGCATTCCAGTCTCTGTTTTCAGCCTCAAATACCTTGTACAGACGGTTGGACATACTCTCATCCGGTCCGAAAATACGGAAATTCTTGCTATCCTTATTCAGATTGAAGATATCACGGATATATCCGCCCAACTCGATCATATCCTGAGCCTTGGTCTTACCGGGATCTACCTCGATGCCGTAGCTGCGGAAATCGGGAAGTCTTAAATCTTTCATCAACAGACCGCCGTTTGCATGCGGATTGGCTCCGAGACGCGCATTTCCCTTCGGTGCCAACTCTGCTAACTCAGGGATCAGACGACCGTTCTCATCGAACAGTTCTTCCGGATGATAGCTCTCTAACCATGCCTGTAACAGCGGCAGATGCTCCTCGGGCTTCTCCATGGAGATCGGCACCTGATGTGCACGGAAGGATCCCTCGATCTGCTGTCCGTCAACGACCTTCGGACCGGTCCATCCCTTCGGTGTACGCAGAACGATCATCGGCCACTTCGAACGCTCCGGATCATTCTCGGTTCTCGCATGCTCCTGGATCGCCTTGATCTTCTCGATCGCAGTATCCATAGCCTCAGCCATCAGCTTGTGCATGGTCATCGGATCGTCGCCTTCCACGAAGATCGGCTCCCAGCCGCATCCTACAAAGTAGCTCTCCAGTTCCTCATGTGAGATACGTGAGAAGATCGTAGGATTGCTGATCTTATATCCGTTCAGGTTTAATACAGGAAGGACTGCTCCGTCTGTGATCGGATTTAAGAATTTATTTGACTGCCATGAAGTCGCCAGCGGTCCGGTCTCTGCTTCGCCATCTCCAACGATAACGGTAGCGATCAGATCGGGGTTATCAAATACAGCACCAAATGCATGTGCGATCGAATAACCCAGCTCGCCACCCTCGTTGATAGAGCCCGGTGTCTCCGGTGCGCAGTGACTCGGTACTCCGCAAGGGAATGAGAACTGCTTGAACAGCTTCTGCATACCTTCCTCATCCTGACTGATGTTCGGGTAGATCTCGCTGTAGGTTCCCTCAAGGTAAGTATTTGCGATCATGAAGTTTCCACCGTGTCCCGGGCCGGAAAGCAGGATCATATCAAGATCGTAACGCTTGATCGCACGGTTGCAGTGTACGTAGACAAAGTTCTGTCCGGGTACGGTTCCCCAGTGACCAACGATCTTCTTTTTGATCTGATCCATGGTTAAGGGCTTCTTTAATAACGGATTGTCCAGCAGATACAGCTGGCCTGCAGATAAATAGTTTGCAGCGCGCCAGTAAGCGTCGATCTTCTCTAACATCTCCTGGCAAAGCGGCTGCTTTTCAAGACAAGTATTCTCTGACATATGTTCCTCCTGTAATCATTGTTAATCTTTTGACGATCACAGAATAACATATCAGACTTCATTCGTTAAATCATTTATTTCTATGCTATCCATATCATTTTGATATGGATAGCACTTATATCCCACACTAGCGGTGGTCTCTCACATATGCAATGAAATCCTCCTCCGGCATCGGTTTCGCATAGTAAAAGCCCTGTATCTCGTCGCATTTGAGTTTTCTCAGTTCATCTAACTGCGCTTTCGTCTCCACACCTTCGGCGATCACCTTCATATTCAACAGCTTCGACAGCATGATCACCTGCTCTACCAGTGTCTCACCCTTTTTCTCACATACATAGTCGACCAGACTCTTATCGATCTTGAGCGTACTGAACGGAAGCTGGTTCAGGCTGACCAGAGAAGAAAATCCGGAGCCGAAATCATCCACATGCAACTCAAATCCGGCGTCCACGAACTGTTCTACCGTTTCCTTGATCCGGTCACTGTATATCGCTGCAGACTCGGTAAGTTCGAGCGGAACACAGGACACGGGAACACCGTTCTCCTTTACGATACTGATGTAGCGATCCGCGATACCGGCATGCAGGATGCTCGATCTGGACAGATTCACAGAGATCGACAGCAGATCCTTCCACTCACCCATTTTTCTTTTCTGGAGTCCGCAGACCTCACTGAACACATACTCGTCCAGCCGTTCGATCAGTCCGTCCTTTTCAAAAACCGGGATGAAATCTCCCGGAGATACCATCGTACCATCCGTTTTCTTCCATCTGACAAGCGCCTCTGCACCGATCACTTTTTCTGTCAGAATATCTACCTTGGGCTGATAATAAATGACAAACTCATGCTGCTCGATCGCATCCTCAAAGCTGTTCTCGATCATCTGGTCATGGATGCGTTTCTGCGCCACCTCCTGTGTATAATACGCCAAATCGCGGTCATAGCTGTCCATCACTGTCTCGGCTGCCATCGATGCATAGTCACAGATCGCAGCGACCGGAAGTGTCTTATCAATATTCTCATAGACACCGTATTTCACACGCACTCCGGTGAGCGGCGCATGCTCTGTGATCTCTGCGATCGTATCCCGCATCTTCTGATGATCGAGTTCCTCATCTCCGTAAAACAGACAGACAAATGACGCACTGCCTTTTCTCGCCAATAGTCCATACTCCAGGTCACTACTGAAGACCGATGCCAGATAACACAGATATTCATCTGCCTTTTTCGTTCCGTAAATATTGTTTACCAGTTTAAAATCCTTGACCTTGGACACGATCACATGCATCTTTTTATTAGGATTAAACCGCATGATCTGTCTGACATAGTGCATAAATGCCTGCTCCGTATAGAGTCCTGTCAGTTCATCATGTTCTACTTCCTTCAACGTCAGTGAGGATTCTTTTAACCGGATGACATTGCGGATCCGCTTTCTGACGATATCGGAATGATACGGTTTTGTGATAAAATCCGCTGCGCCCAGATCCAGACATGACAATTCCGTATCAATCCCATCATTTACCGTAATCACTATGATCGGAACAGAGGATAACAGCATGTCCTCATGCACTTTTTTCAAAAATTCAAATCCGTTCATGACCGGCATCTGTACATCCAGCAGGATCAGTGACAGCTCCTGATAATGCTCCTCCAGCAGTTTAAAACCGGCCAGACCGTTTTCCGCAGTGAGAATCTCGTACTTGTCTTCAAGCAGGGAATACAGAATCTCCAGATTCAGCTCATCGTCTTCTATGATCAGTATTTTCCGTTTTCCGGTCGCACCGGCAGACTTCATCATAATACCCAGCTCATTCAGTCTGACATCCGCATCTTCACTCGCAAACGCAAAGATGATCTTGTCAAATGAATCTGCCTCTCCGATCCTGGCACACTTCATACGATAAAAAGAGATCTCATTATTTCTCTTCACCCGGTAATGCACCGTAAACTGATTCATCTGCTGCAACTGGCTGCACACATTATCCAGTTGCGTCGCACTGCGCATTTTTCCCTTATCATCCTGAAATACGTTCGCCTCGATGTAGCCATCGATCGCAGCCCGGTAAGGCTGCTCCTGATTCAGCACTTCACGCACACCAACATCCGCATTCTCATATCTGTAGATGGCTATCTTCTGTGTATCACGGTCTACGCAGTATATATTGCTGAAATCATCTCCCAGCACACGGATCAGATCCATGATCCCCAGTAACCGTTTGTCGTCCTCTTGTGTATCCTCAGATATCGTTTTCTTCGTTTCGTCCAATTAATCTCACCTTTCTTCTCCTGAGCCGATATACGAATCGCTCAGTAATCGTTATCATTCATACACCTATGATATACTTTAAAAAAGGGGATAGCAATACATTTTTTCATTTTTACAGTCAATCGGGCACTTCTGTCCCATCATTCATGAATACCGCGGTCAGAATACCAGCAGCCCGATATGATATACGATGCAGGAAATGATCAGCGCTGCCACCGTATAGAATGCACCGATCTTGGCTGTCCACTTTACTGAATGTGTCTCGCGGGCAGTCGCTGCCAATGCACTGACGCATGGCATATTAAAGCTGATCGCAAAGATAAAGGCCAGTCCTTGTGCCTTTGTGAAGTTTGCAGACAACAGATCCGAGATATCTGCGGCGCTGCCTGCTGCCTTTGCACCAAATGTCGAGCTGACCAGACTGCCACCCGCGCCATACAGCGTATTCAGCACACCCAACAATGACTCCTTGGATATGGCAGAAGCACAGAATGCCAGAAATGCCTGCCACTTCAAGCCAAAAAACATCGTGACCGGCTCGATCATGACGCCGATCCGGTATAAGATACTGCTCTTTGGATCACCTCCGAATCCATAGGTCAGCACAAAAAATACAATCGATACGAGTGTGATCACCCGCAGTGCCCGGCAGAAGATATCCAGAGTACGCTGGAACGTCACATATAAGATATTTCTAAAATTCGGCTTATGGTAAGGCGGCAGCTCCATGATCAGTCCCACACGTTCCTCCTTCGGAGACAGCGAATCGCCGAATATCCGGTACACTACCCACATCATCAGAAACATGAATAAAAAGATCGACACGATCACGAGGAAGCCGCCGCTGCTGCCAAACAGTGCGATCGCGATCGTCGGCACGACTGATAACGTTGCCGCACACGGCACCGCCCATGACATGGCGATCGCCAGCACACGCTGTCCCCAGTTGTCCACGACACGGGTTCCGGTCGTACCTGCGATCGTGCAGCCGAGTCCCATGAAAAACGGCATGATCGTCTTGCCCTGCAGACCGACCTTCGACATCGTGTGGTCAAACAGAAACGATATACGCGCCAGATACCCGGTCTCCTCCATCAGATTGAATCCCAGTGTGATCCCGAGTACAAAAGATGCCATCATCAGTGCAAAATAGAGCACATTGACGAGCACATCACAGATCAGCGAGATCAGCAGCGGATGCACCGATGCAGCCTCCATCACGTAACGCAGCCCTTCCGCCAACGGCATCAGGATCGCCGATGCGATGCCGGAGATCACACCTGCAAATATCATCGCCAACAGAAAGATCCCCAGAATAATACCGAATGCCAGCAGTTTTCCCTTTACCGGCGAGAGTGCTGTCCGGTCAAATTTTGTAAATGCACGCTCTCTGGTCTTTGTCTCAGACACAACATCTGCGAGCAGATCATCGATGAAGTCCATCTTCTCTTTTGCGGATGACATGGCATCCTGATCGATCACTGCCTTTGCGGTCAGGCTCTCCCCGATCGTCTGATATAATGTCTGGTAGTCTTTTTTGCGGATCGCTGACATCGCCACGACCGGGATGCCTAATTTTTCTGATAATTTATCCGTATCAATCGCAATTCCCTGATCAGTCGCTACATCGATCATATTCAGGACTAAAACAGCCGGAACACGTATTCCCACAAAATCAGCCATCATATACAGACTTCGTCGAAGCTGTGATGCATCCGCCATGATCAGAACCAGATCCGCATTGCCGGACGCGATATAATCCCTGGTAATGATCTCCTCGTCCGAACCTGCGGAGAGCGAATAACTTCCCGGCAGATCTGCGATGATCATCCGCTGTCCGTTCCATCTGCATTCCCCTTCTTTTTGATCGACGGTCTTTCCCGGCCAGTTTCCCACATGCTGATGTGAGCCGGTCATCATATTAAAGATCGTGGATTTGCCGGAATTAGGCTGTCCCAGCAACGCGATCACCGGTGTATGATCCGTTCTGTTACTCATTGTCCGACACCTCCTATCATGATCTTTTTACTCTCTTCCCGGCCGATCGCCACCAGTGTATCTCTGGTGTAGATCAGCACCGGCTGCTTTTTCCGATTCTGGCAGACCTCTATGCTACTGCCGCACATAATACCCATGGATGACAGCCGGTTCATAAGACGCGCTTCATCCCTGATGCTCCTGACCGCATATGTTTTTCCCGCTTGTGCTTCGGAAAGCATGATATCGCTCATTTTCATTCCTCCCCATTGGATTTATTTCTTATGTAATTAGTTACTTCTAACCTCTTGTATCCTATCAGACAGAAGATCCGGTGTAAAATCCATTCGGTCATTTTAGATCCATTTAGCAATCTTATTTTCTGTAATCGTTGTCATTTTTTGATGGAATTGATAAAATATACGCATGAATAGTCCAAACATCGATCATTTTTCGATCCAAAAAGAGAATGAAGGCATTGTAGAATTTTACAGACTTGCACCTGGCATCAGTATTTCTTTCAATCAGATCCATACGGATAGCTGACCGAAGGGAGACAGCTCTATCTTTTCCGAAGACATGCTGATCCTGAATTTCTGCATCCGTGGCAGATGTGAGGCATCGCTGGCTGAGAACCGCTATGCGATCGTCGGTGACCGTCAGGTCTGCGTGAGCACCATCCTGCCTACAAAGGACTTTTACTATCCGGGCAGAGTATACGAAGGGATCCAGTTCTATCTGGATCTGCCCACACTGCATGCCCATAACGGGACAGATCTTTTGTCCCTGCTCGGAATCCATGTGTCTGGGATCGCGGAGACATTCTGCGGCGACAGCGGGCTCTATCTGCACCGGATGGAAGATGCGCTCTATGCACTTGTAGAAAATTTCTGGAAATCAAAAGATGACCCGGAACCCGGTCTGCTGCGTTATATGACGGTACGGTTATTGCATGAATTGATGGATATGCCCTGCGAGAGTGAATCCGGCACATATTTTACACGGTCACAGATCGCCATTGTGCGGGAAGCAGAGGCTCTCATTATGAGCGATCTGTCCAGACGGATCACCGCCAGAGAGATGGCAGCGCACTTCGGCATCAGTGAGAGCAGCTTCAAGCTGTATGTCAAAGGGATCTTAGGGGACAGCTATCTGTCATATTTCAGAAAAAAGAGGATGGAAAAAGCCGCCGCACTGCTCATATCGACGGATCAGAAGATCATCGATATCGCCAACACGGTCGGCTATGAGAATCAGGGAAAATTCGCCGGTGTATTCGCCGGGATCTACGGCATGTCACCGATGGAATACCGGCGGCTGGCGAAATAGCTCTGTTTCATTTTATAATTCTGACATTTTCAAAAATTCAGTGGGTTCGTACACCTTCACAGAGGCTTTTGCATAGTCTTTTACATTTCTGGTCACAATACAATCCATTTCTGAACGAATGGCTGTTTCCACCATAATGGCATCTTCATAATCACTTATCTCCGAAGATATCGCTTTTCGACAGTCCAGAGAAGCGGTGTCCAAGATATGAAACAATGTAAACAGCTTGCTTAAAATTTTTCTTGTTTCGGCATCGCTATGTGTTAAACGATGCGTCAGGTAATATATGTCCGTAACCGACTTTGCTGTGATATATCCCTCAAACTGTTTATTTGCAACATAAATAAAAATCTTTTGCGCGTTTTCTGAAAATGGAGCCCGAGACTGCAACGCATCAATAATCACACAGGTATCTACTAACACTCTCATATCGTATTCAACCTCTCTTCTCGTGCTTCTTCCAACGTCATATCATCTGATAGCACACCAAATAATGACTTGGCAACGTCTACTCTATCCTGATATGGATTAGACAATTTCGCAACGACTTTTCCATTACGCGTTATATAAATATCTTCCGTCTCCGCAAGCATAAGATATTTACCAAGATTAAGTTTCAATTCAGTTGCTGTAATAGACATATCATCACCCTCTCTTTCGGCCTATAACAAACAGTTGCAATCTTTTAATTATATTATACGCAAATCGCACGATTTCCGCAACAAAATCGTGCGATAAGATCATGCAAACTTACATAAAAAACTGGAAATAGTGACAGGATTCATATATAATACATCTGAATTATGACTTTATGTAACAGCGAGGTATACACAATGACAAAAAAATGGTGGCATGACAAAATTGCCTATCAGATCTACCCGAAGAGTTTTCTCGACAGCAACGGAGACGGCATCGGCGATCTGCGCGGCATTATTTCAAAATTAGATTACCTGAAAGAACTGGGCGTCGATATCATCTGGCTCTCTCCGATCTACAAATCCCCGTTTGTCGATCAGGGCTATGACATCTCCGACTATTATGCGATCGCAAAAGAGTTCGGCACCATGGAGGAATTCGACGAATTGCTCGCAGAGGCGAAAAAGCGTGACATGTATATCATCATGGATCTCGTGATCAACCACTGCTCCGACAAACACGAATGGTTCCAGAAGGCGCTGGCTGACCCGCATGGCGAGTATGCGGATTACTTTTATTTCCGTAAAGGCAAAGACGGCAATCCCCCCAGCAATTACCGCTCCTATTTCGGTGGAAGCTGCTGGGAGCCGGTACCCGGCACCGATCTGTACTACTTCCACATGTTTGCAAAGGAACAGCCGGATCTCAACTGGGAGAATCCCGCGCTGCGCCGGAAACTATACGACATGGTCAACTGGTGGCTGGAAAAAGGGCTGGCCGGTTTCCGTATCGATGCGATCATCAATATTAAAAAAGATCTGAATTTCACCGATATGGAGCCCGATGGACCGGACGGACTCGCGAACTGCTTCAAGATGGTCGACCGCGTGACCGGTGTCGATGAACTGCTGGAGGAATTAAAGGAAAACACGTTCCAAAAACACGATGCATTTACCGTTGCCGAAGTATTTAATATGAAAAAAGGCGATCTCGCCAAATTTATCGGTGAGAACGGACATTTCTCCACGATATTCGATTTCAGTGCGCATCTACTCACAGAGCGCGGCGAACACGGCTGGTACGATGCCCCGGCACTTGATTTTGAGAAGTGGCGCGAGGTCATCTTTGATGCACAGCGTGAATCGCAGGGATGTGGTTTCCGGGCTAACATTATCGAAAATCACGATGAACCGCGCGGTGCCTCCCGCTATCTGCCGGAGTATGCGAGAAATCCCGCCGGTATCAAAATGCTTGGCACCGTGAGCCTCCTGCTGCGCGGTATCCCGTTCATCTATCAGGGGCAGGAGATCGGCATGCAGAATGCCGTATGGAACAGCGTCGATGAATTCAATGATATCAACACGATCGACCAGTATCACATCGCGCGCGAAGCAGGCCTTAGCGATGCGCAGGCTCTCGATGTCTGCAACCGGCTAAGCCGCGACAATGCACGCACACCGATGCAGTGGAACACAGATAAAAATGCCGGATTCACAACCGGAACACCGTGGCTGCCGGTAAATGCGAACTACCGGACGATCAATGTGGCCGATCAGGACATCGATGCGGATTCCGTACTGAACTACTACCGCAGACTGACCGCCGTGCGCAAGTCACCGGAATACTGTGAGACCTTTACCTACGGTGATCTCGTCCCGGCATACACGGACACCGACCGGGTCATGGCTTATTACCGCAAAGACCGCGAATCAGGCCAGCGCATCCTCGTAGCCGCCAACTTTGGTGCAGAGCCTGTGACCCTGACACCGGAATATCCGGCGCAGCGCGTGATCCTGTCTAACATGGGCCGCACGGACTGCCCGGATCAGACTTTTTCACTGGAGAGCTGTGAAGTGATCGTGCTGGAACTGAATGACTAACCAATCGGAGGAATCCTATATGAACATAGATGTCATGGGGCTGATCGGAGCATGCTCCTATGCACTGGACTGTGTCGAGGCAGAACTGACGCAGGTCACGACCCTGCATTCCAAACGCGTCGCCTATATGAGTATCCGCATGGCCAGACAGATGAATACTCCGCAGGATGCCCTGCAGGATCTGGCGGTCTGCGCCCTGCTGCATGATAATGCGCTGACGCAATACATACGTGAAGAATTAAATGGAGATATAACTTCCGATACATCCGTGTCAGGCAAGCCCCTGATCGGCATCCACTGCACGATGGGCGAGGATAACCTGCAGCGCCTGCCGTTTCTCACAGATGTACGTGATGTCATCCGCTATCATCATGAGAATGCCGATGGCAGCGGGCCGTTCGGTAAGATCTGGCAGGAAGTACCACTGTTCGCGAGGATCATCCATCTCTGTGATCTGTTAGATGTGTACTGCCGTGCAAAGACATTCACACCGGAGACTTACCAGAGGGCTGACCGTTTTCTGTCTGATCATACAGGTACGCTCTTTGACCATGCATGCGTCGATGCATTTCGAAGCGCTTTTCCGGAATCCGAGTTTGTGACACTCGGCGAGGATGATCTGGAGACACGTCTGTGGCAGGAAGTGCCCCGGATCAGGCAGGATCTGGACTTTGCACAGATCAAGGCGCTGGCTGATTTTTTTGCACGGATCGTAGACTACAAATCGCCGTTTACAAGCACGCATTCGATCGGTGTCGCCACGGATGCAGAACTGCTCGCCCGCTATATGGGTTTTGATGAGGATACTGCCCAGAAGATGTATCTCGCCGGGGCGCTGCACGACATTGGGAAAGTCGCGATCGGCAATGAGATCCTGGAGAAGCCGGATCGTCTGACGGATGACGAGTTTGCCGTCATGAAGCACCATGCCGCCTACACCTATTCGATCCTGTCAAATATTGAGGATTTTGAGGAGATCCGTGACTGGGCAGCCTTCCATCACGAACGGCTCGACGGCACCGGCTATCCGTTCAAAAAGACGGCTGCAGAACTGAATACGCAGGAGCGCATCATGGCGTGTGTCGATATCTATCAGGCTCTGACGGAGAGCCGCCCTTACAAAAAAGGTATGCCACATGAAAAAGCCAGCTCGATCCTGCGTGATATGGCAGAACGCGGCTGGCTTGATGGCGACATTGTAGCACAAGTCGATCAATGTTTTGTTAATTTATAATTATATATTTAACAGATCGGCAAGATATTCGAATACCCGGTCTGCATACAACTGTTTGATCTCATGACGGCTCATCTTCGTAACATCCGTCCGGATCACGTATCCATGTGCCGTATCTTTGATGACAATGCATACATATGCTTCTCCCTGAACACTGTCAGCGTTATTCGGGTCGACATTTCCGGTCGTACCGGTGATCCCGATCGCGATGTCGGTGTTCAGATTTTTTTGTGCCGTACGCGCCATTGCCTCGGCACACTCTGCAGAATAGACGCCGAAGCGTACGATCACATCCGGATCCACACCAGCCCGGATCTTCGTCTCATTCAGATAGGTCACATAGCCGCCCGGATAGATCGCCGATGCGCCCTCCGTATCTGTGATCATCGATGCGATCAGCCCCGAAGTACAACTCTCCATCGTAGCGATCGTTGTATGCGTACTTATCAGTTGTCTTACGATATGTTCCGTATTCATTGTCCGTTTATCGATTCCCCTCTTTGCACCATTCTTCATGATTTATTCTGCATCACACGCTATGATATTTTTACATTCCCGATAACGTTCCGGACACTTCTCTGTCAGAATCGTCGCATCATGAAAGTCTCCAAACGTCACCGAGCTCACATTGTCAAATTTCGTGGAATCACACAGGATGTAGCTCTGCTTGCACTGTTCCATCGCGGTCTGCTTGATCAGCGCTTCGTTCGCATCGGGCGTCGTCAGTCCCTCTCTGCGGCTCACACCATTTGTCCCGAAAAATCCCTTGGTAAAATGATAGCTGCGCAGTGTATTCATCGCCTGATTGCCGACGACAGCCTCCGTCGAACTCTTGAGTTCGCCGCCAATCAGATACACATGGATCCCACGCGCCGCCAGACGACGCGCGTGCACCACCGCATTGGTCACGATCGTTGCACTCGTCTCTGAGATTGCATCCAGCATAAATCCGGTCGTCGTACCCGCATCCAGATAGATAAAATCCGATGGCTTGATGAGCGATGCCGCATACGCGGCGATCCGTTTCTTTTCATCGATGTTCTGCGCCATCTTCTGCTCTACCGTAGGCTCCAGCGACTCAAAATTCAATTCGGACGCAACCGCCCCTCCAAACACACGGACCAGGCGTCCCGCCTGGTCCAATGCATTGATATCTCTTCTTGCAGTAGACTCAGAGATCCGGAATAATTCACAGATCTCTGCCACTGTCACACTCTTTTTTTCTTCTACCAGCTTTAATATTGCTTCATACCGTTGTTCTGTCAGCATATGTCTTTCCTTTAGCTTCTCAAGATTCCTTATATCTCTATCTTACCACACTTCGACACATCTGTCTCGCGGATAATTTTGCGCAGTGTAAGAATCCGTCCGGGAGAGACTGACAGTTCATCCACACCCATTGCGAGGAATGTCTGTGTCAGTTCGGTATCTGCACCGAGTTCTCCACAGATACCCGCCCAGATGCCTTTCTTATGCGCATTTTCCACAACCATACGGATCATACGCAGCACAGCGGGGTGATGAGGATCAAAAAATTCATCCAGCTTTGTATTCTGACGATCGATCGCCAGCGTATACTGTGTCAGATCGTTCGTTCCGATACTGAAGAAATCCACCTCTTCAGCTAACAGATCACTGATCATGACTGCTGCCGGGGTCTCGATCATGATGCCCTGCTCGACTTCGCCGTAAACGATTCCCTGTGCATCCAGTTCAGCCTTCACCTCTGCCACGATCTCCTTGATCCGTCTGACTTCCGTCACACTGGTGATCATCGGGTACATGATCGCTATTTTTCCAAATGCGCTGGCACGGAATAAGGCACGCAGCTGCGTCTTGAAGATCTCCGGTCTGGTCAGGCAGATACGGATCGCACGGCATCCCATCGCCGGATTTTCTTCTGTTTCCATCTCAAAATAATCGCATTGTTTATCCGCTCCGATATCCAGTGTCCGGATGATGACGCGCTTTCCGGCCATCGTCTGTGCGACCTGCTTATAGATCTGGAACTGCTCCTCCTCTGTCGGGAACTGATCCCGTTCAAGATAGATGAACTCACTGCGGAACAATCCGATACCACCCGCATCATTCTGGATCACTGTCGCGAGATCTTTGCTGTTTCCGATATTGGCATACAGCATGATCTTTTTGCCGTCCAGCGTCACATTTTCCTTGCCCTTCAGTGTCTCTAACAGTTCCTTCTGCTCCTCGTGGGCTCGTTTTTTCTCTTCCAGCGTCCGCATGGTCTCTTCGTCCGGCTCCACATAGAGCTTACCGGCTGCGCCGTCTACAACGGCATATTTTCCGTCCAATGTATCCGCTGCATCGATGTTCGTGGCAACCAGCGCCGGAATACTCATCGTGCGCGCGAGGATGGCTGTATGGGAATTGAGCGAACCCTGGATCGTCACAAAAGACAATACCTTGCTCTTGTCCATCTGGACAGTCTCCGAAGGAGCCAGATCATCAGCTACGATGATGACCGGCTCATCCGCTGCGATCCCTGTGCCTGCCGCTCCGCTGAGGATACCGATCACACGCTCCGAGATATCGCGCACATCTGCCGCGCGGCCTCTCATATAATCATCCTCCATGGATGCGAACATCTCCGCAAAATTGTCCCCGGTCGATGCCACTGCGTACTCCGCATTGACCTGCTCCGTGCGGATGATATTCTCTACCGACTCGTTATAATCATCATCCTCCAGCATCATCTGGTGGACCTCAAAGATCGCTGCATTGGCTTCTCCGATCTCCTGCAGCGCCTTTTCGTACAACTGCTGCAGCTGCTGCATCGCAGTATCGCGCGCCGCCTGATAACGCGCGATCTCTGCGTCTGCATCCGTGATCCTGACACGTTTTACCTGTCTTGCATCTTTTTGATATACGCGGATCCTGCCCATCGCGATCCCGCCAAAAACGCTTTTACCCTCAAATATCTGCATAGCTGTTCTCCTATTTTACAGTATGATTACAGATTTGCCTTCATAAATGCCTCGATTGCCTCACATGCTGCATCCTCGTCTGCGCCCTCAAAGGACATGGTCACTTCATTGCCGTTCTTTACTGCCAGTCCCATGATGCCAAAGATCTTCTTGCAGTCTCCGGTCTTGCCGTCCTTGGTGAGTTTGATCGCACACTCATACTTTTTTGCTTCTTTTACAAGATCTCCTGCCGGTCTTGCATGGATTCCTTCGGGGTCTGTGATGACATACTTAAATTCTCTCATTTCTGGGTTCCTCCTTGTTTTATATTATATTTAATGATTCACGAAACTATTATTTTTACTATTGTACCACATTTTTCTTCAGCAAGCCAAGCAATACAGTTGATATCACGGTTCCGACTAACAGCGCTACCACATACATCCACGGGTTGCCGACTACCATGAATACGAAGATACCGCCGTGCGGCGCCATCAGCGTACACTGGGATGCCATGGAGATCGCTCCTGCGACTGCCGAACCTACGATACAGGACGGCAGTACACGCAGCGGATCTGCTGCTGCATAGGGGATTGCTCCCTCTGTGATGAATGCAAGTCCCATGATAAAGTTGGTCGGGCCTGCCTCGCGCTCCTGCCTGGTGAACTTATTTTTGAACAGCAGTGTCGCCAATGCGATCGCACACGGCGGTGTCATTCCACCGATCATAACCGCTGCCATGATATCATAATTGCCTGCTGCGATCGCGCCTACGCCAAATACATACGCAGCCTTGTTGAACGGGCCGCCCATATCGATCGCCATCATGCCGCCGAGCACGAGTCCGAGAACGATCTTGCTCGTCTGTCCCATGTTGGTCAGCATCGTATTCAGTCCGGTATTGATACCACCCATGACCGGTTCTACGATAAATGTCATGAGCAGTCCGATCAGCAGTACACCGATCACCGGATACAGCAGCACCGGTGCGATCTTTTCTATCGCTTCGGGTAGTTTTTCAAATGCCTTGCGCAGTAAGCGGATGATAAATCCTGCTGCAAAACCAGCAACTAATGCGCCTAAAAATCCGGATTTTCCGTTGTATGCCATCATACCGCCGACAAATCCGAGCAGCAGCGCCGGACGATCTCCGATCGCCATACCGATAAATCCTGCCAATACCGGCAGCATGAATCCGAATGCGGTACCGCCGATACCCTTGAGCAATGCAGCTACCGGTGTGATCGTACCAAAATCTCCTCTCTGGTCCGCGGGCAGTGATGCCAGGTCTACATTCAGACCATCGATCAAAAATGCGAGCGCGATGAGAATACCGCCGCCTACGACGAACGGAAGCATATGTGATACGCCGTTCATCAGCCATGTGTAGATCTGATGACCGACGCCACCGCCTTTATTGCTTGTCTGACTCTCTGTGCCTGCTGCCGCATCATGGTAGACCGGCACATCTCCGGAGATCGCCTGCGCAACGAGTTCATCTGCCTTGCTGATACCATCAGACACCTGACGGATAATGACTTTCTTGCCGTCAAAACGACTCATCGGTACCTGTGCATCCGCTGCGATGATGATGCAGTCTGCCTCTTCGATCTCCTGTCCGGTCAGCACGTTTTTCGCACCGCCGGAACCTCTGGTCTCCACTTTGATAAAGCAGTTTTTCGCCTTTGCAGCCTTTTCGATGCCTTCGGCTGCCATGTAAGTGTGGGCGATACCTGTCGGGCAGGAAGTGACAGCGAGCAGCCTGCATGCCGCATCGTCTGCCGCTCCGGTGTCCGCCAGACGCTCATCGATGCCGTTCTTTTCTGCATCTGCCTTGTCGATGATCTCTAAAAACTCATCCACACTGGCTGCACTGCGCAATGCATTTGAAAAATCCTCATCCATCATGAGTACGGACAATTTGCTGAGCACATCCAGATGCACATTATCCTCGGTATTCGGTGCTGCGATCAGAAAGATCAGGCTGACCGGCTCACCGTCCAATGAGTCAAAATCTACGCCATCCTTTACGACCATGGCTGCCAGTCCCGGCTCTCTGACCGCGTCACATTTACCGTGCGGAATCGCAATTCCCTCTCCGATTCCGGTCGTACTCTCTTCTTCTCTCGCATAGACCTGTCTGCGGTAACTCTCTACATCGCTGATCTTGCCACTGCGCGCCATCAGCTCTACCATCTGATCCAGCGCTTCATTTTTTCCTGCAGGCGCTCCATCCAGCGAGATGCTGCGCCGATCGAGTAAATCTGTGATTCTCATCGTCTCACTCCTCCATATTTTTAGTCAGTGAATTGTATACAGCCTCTACTTCCGGCCGCGTAGCCAGATACTCTGAAAATGCACTTGCACTGCCTGTCGCGACACCCATATAGAACGCATGTCTGTATGCGGTCTGTTCCATCCATCCGGCGAGGAATCCCGCCACCATGGAATCACCGGCTCCCACACCGTTGACCAGTGTGCCCTTCGGCGCCGGCGAAGAAAAATACTGTCCGTCTGCGGTCAGCAGCATCGCGCCCTCGCCCGCCATCGACACGAGCACATTCTGCGCACCCATCTCCTGCAGCTTTTTCGCAAAAGGGATACATGCCTCGCGCGTCTTAGGCTCTGCTCCAAAGATCTCCGCCAGTTCATGATTGTTCGGCTTGATCAGGAATGGGTGATACGGCAGTACATTTAACAGCAGATCCTGTGTTGCATCGACGACTGTCATGATTCCTCTGCCTTCCAGCCGCTTCATGATCGTACTGTAGATATCATCCGGCATCGTCGACGGGATGCTGCCTGCCAGCACGAGGATATCACCCTCCTGCAGCCAGTCCAGCTGCTCCATCAGCTGCGCGACCATCTCCTCACTGATATCCGGCCCATTGCCGTTGATCTCTGTACCGTCGATCGACTTCAGTTTCACATTGATCCGCGAGCAGCCCGCTTCGCTGTGGATAAAATCCGACTTGATATGCATCTGCTCCACTCTGCGCACGATCTCATCCCCGACAAATCCTGCCACGAATCCGAGCGCCGTGCTGGGGATACCCAGGTTACCGAGCACCGTCGATACGTTGATGCCCTTGCCACCCGGCAGCATCAGTTCAGAGCTCGTCCGGTTGGTCATTCCCAGCTTAAAATCATCTACCGAAACAATATAATCCAGTGATGGATTAAATGTGACTGTATAGATCATCTCTGTTCCTCCGTTCTTTTTTTATCGTCATTTGCATCATTTGATAATCCCATTATAGTTTCATATTCGGTCAAAATCAATCAAACTAATTCACAAATATATTTGACTGTTTTTGGCTACTTTGCACAACTTTTCGTCATATTCAGTCATATTCGGTCAGATTATCTTCTTTTTCTTAAAGATCCAGACACAGACGATCACAACCAGCACACTGATCCCCGCCACATACGGATATCCGTGCGCCAGCTCCGGCATATGCTCAAAATTCATGCCATACCAGCCGGTAATGAGCGTGAGAGGGAAAAAGATTGTCGATACCACGGTCAGAAACTGCATATTCCGGTTCTGCAGTTCATCCGTCTGTCCCTGATAGACCTCTTTGACCTGCCCGGCATAATCGATCAAACTCGTGCATCGGTGCAGCAACCGCTCCGCACGCGCACTGAATGTTCCGAAATATCGCTGATCTTTTTTCTCAAACAGTTCATTCTCGTTTTCCTCCAGCTCGCGTCCCACCTCGATCAATTGCTCATAATAGCTGCGCAGCAACAGCAGCTGCCTGCGTATCCGCAGCATATGCGTCATAAAAAGTCCGGTCTGCCTGCCGAAGATCTCTTCTTCCATATGCATGAGCTCTTTTTCATATTTTTCCAGCAATGCGGTGTCTCCTGCGATGAGTTCCGCAAGTATCAGAAACAGTACCCGTCCGGTCGAAGTCTGCCTGTCGATGACCGACTTTGCCTGCAGACGTTCGATCAATTGCTGCGCGTAACCGTCCTCATTGACGAGCAGCACACAGCCGCTATGAACAAAAAACAGGATCCGGTACGGCTCCCCATGCAGATCCGCCACTTGCGGGATCACGAGCGAGCCATAGCTGCCCTCCGGCTCTGCCTCGACCTTGCAAAAGCATGCTCCGCGCACATCCGGTTCCCATTCCCCGCCGACGCCTATCTGCGCCAGCAATTCCCGTGCCTGCTCCGTATCCGTCACGATAAGCACCGGGACTTTATTATCTTTATCATTACCCGGTTCCCAGTCGACCCGCTGCGGCAGTCCCCCGGCTATCTCATATATCATCGCAATGATCTCCTATTCAGATCTATGATGTAACATACAAGATATACTATTCCCTGATTTTGTGTTTATATTTATCCACGCAAAACAAAACCACCCTTGTACTCTCCGTACAAGGATGGTTTTTCAAGCATATCACAAACCTTACAACGATTGTAGCATCAATGTGAGATTGAGCTTTTGAAAATCGTTCTGAAGATCAACCGCACGAGCGGCCCGGCAAAGAAGATCTGTGTACACAGAGCCATTGGGAAACAAATGACCGCAAGCTGTATCCACTGACAAAACCAGTTTTGTGACACCCCATTATGTACGAGTGTGGCAAACAGCGTGATGACAGGAACGATCTGGCATACTGTAAAACATTGAATGGACACTATCGTAAAAATGGGTGGCATGCTCCCCGGCTCGATGATCTTAAACACCAATTTTCTTGCAGTGTTTGTGATCACAAAAAAGATCAGGCAGAAGACGACCACGTACTCCAGCCACATTTCTTTAATGGCTAAATAAAAGACCTGATCACTCAACGCACCGAATTTGAGCGAGATGGTATATACACTCATGCAGTAAACCATAACGAATACCATTAAAATCGTAAAAATGACACTTTGAAACTTTGTTTTTGGCATAATAATAACTCCTTTTCTGTGAAACAAAAAACGACATAAATACCAGTGGATGGCCACCAGACATCAGCCATACCGATATTTTATGTCGTTATTTCATTTCTTTATTAAATTTAAATAGTACTATATCACAACTTTTGAAAAAATGTAAGCATAAATTTGCAGGTCTACTGCGTTTTTTCCGTCCCGATCTTGTCGATCTGGCGACGGATACGCATCATCTGGCGGTCGATACCGGATAATTCATCCGCATATTTGGCCAGTTTCTCCTGTATTTTTTTGCTGGTCTTTTCTTCTATATCTTTCTTATAACACAGCTGATAATCCAGCTGCGCCCAGAAGTCCATCGCCACCGTCCTAAACTGGATCTCCACACGCTTTTTCTCGCAGCCGGCCTGCGTATAGATCGGCACTTCGACCGTCAGATGCAGGCTGTGATAGCCATTGTCCTTTGGTTTTTTGATATAGTCCTTTTTTCTGATGAGTGTCACATCTTCCTGCGCCAGCAATCGTTCCGCCAGCTTGTATATATCATCCTCAAAAAAGCAGGTCGCGCGGACGCCTACGAGATCACTCAGATTCTCCTCGGCCATCCGGAAGTCGATCGACAGATTCTTTTTTCTCAGCTTTCGCTCGATACTGTCCACCGTCTTGATCCGGCTCGTGATACTGCTGATGACCGGTCTGCCACATTCCACATAGAACTGCTCCATCAGCATCTCCAGTTTCAGTTCTAAAATGTGTATGGCATACTCACATTTCAAGCGGTATTCCGGAGCCAGTAACTCCTGCATCAGTTTTTCTCTTGCATTTTTCTTTGACATATGAACCCCCTAACATTCACGATTTTATCATCCATCCGGAGGTTCATACTATCTTACTCGTGTAAAACATCGGTAAAATTTGTGTAAAAATCTGTTTTAATTACTTTGCAATTCCTCTTATAACTTTAGCAGACTTTACTCTAAGCCGCATATTCCACAATAGCAACTTCTGTAAGCGCATCTTTTAACTTCTTAACAATCTCCTCAATCCGTGCAACCACTTCTCCGCTATAGGAGACCTCTCCGCACTGACTGCACTTATGACATGGCACATGTTTGATAATAATAAAATGTCCATCCAAATCTACCATGTAATTGCAAAAATCATCTTTCATTTCACCCTTACAATAAAAACATTTATTCATATTCTCATTTATCCGTTCTATATCCATCCACTATCATCTCCCCATCAGTTCAGATTTATTTTAAAATGACCCCTGAAAAATACACATGGTATTCTTCAGGGGCATTATTACTTCATGAATTATCTGCTGCCTTCATCTGCGAGATCCGGTATACCGCATCATCGCAGATCAGCCTGCCGTGCTCCATGACCTGGCTAGCCTGCAGATCACCATACCGGCTCTCTGTCGCGTATTCATTGACCAGCATGCAGAAGGCACCGAGTTCCTGCCTGGTGCATGCATCCAGATCCATGATCAGTATATAATGATCATTCATCTCGTACAGGGAACTGGGCACCTTTTCGGCAAATGGAAACAATCGGCAGAAACGGTATAATCTGCCGGCAGACGCGAACCGCACCTGCATGAGCTTGAGCACATCATCCTCATCACCGGTAAAATCCGGCAAAGCCGGTGCTTCTGCGAACGGCTCAGCATGCGCATATTCACGCTCCTCCCATTCGTCCATATCCTCATCCATATCTACGCAGCGGAAGATCAACTCCAGATTGCCATTGAGGAATACACCTTCCACAGACATCGGACCGCTTTTCTCAAAACCGGTCTCCTCCTGTCCTTCCTGCATCAGATACTCGAAAAATTCATACGTTTTGTCTGATCGTTTTAACAGATCACTGATCTCCAGTCCGTTCGCACGGATCTCCTCAGCAGATACGCTGCAATGCAGCTCGTTATCTGATACTTTTCGAAAATTCATACGATCATCTCACTTTCTAACACATAAGTATGATTCCCTTATCTTTCATCTTCTATTATCACTATACGCAATTCTATCGTATTCGTCAAACAGATTTTATCTTCCAACGTAACTATTCAAAACCCTACCCCACACATTCGCAAAAACGCAGGAGTTTCTGAATAGTTACTTGTGTTCATACAAATGAACGCCCATGCATTCGCATCGGCGTTCTTATAAAGGGGAGAGTTATGAAAAATTGAAAAAGTTACTCGTGTGTATCACCTTTTGTGATGATATTAGTATATCCAACGCTTATGAACATTTCTTGTCGACGAGTTGAATATTATGTGAACTTTTCGTTTACATTTTGTTCATAATTTCCCCAGACGGAACCGTCGGATCATCTCTCTCGTGAGGCTGTTATAGTCTGATATCTCCGGTACATCCTCCGGTGCGACCCACTCCGCGATCGCCAGTTCTGAGCGGTCCACACGGATCGTATCATCATCTCCGTCCAGCTCTGCGGTATAGGCCAGCATCAGATTACCCGCAAATCCCCACGGCTGTGAGTCGTAATATTTTATATTTTTGATCCGAAGCCCGGTCTCTTCCATGACTTCACGTGCCACACACTGCTCCGCGGTCTCTCCGATCTCCACAAATCCTGCGACCAGCGCATAATTGCCATCGCCATGCGCATATTTTGTGAGTAACAGTTTACCGCTATGGCGGACTGCTGCCAGTATCGCCGGAGCGATCTTCGGGAACACGAGATTGCCACATGACGGACAGCACATCATGCGCTCCTTATGATCATGTACCATCTCAGCGCCGCAATGACCGCAGAAACGATTATTGACATGCCAGATGTACAGATGATGCGCCGTCATTCCGGCAAATGCCTCCACACGCGGCTGCATCCGGTGATTGATATAGCCTGATGCCTCCCAGCTATGTGCCGGCAACCCCTCACCGGAAAAAGTCTCCTCGCAGATGCACAGGAAGAAATCCCTGCGCACATCGCCCTCACATATCGCAAACAGATACTGCAGTCCCCTGCGATCCTGCGGCTGCAGTTCCCGATACAACGGGAAACGATCACCCTGCGGCTCATGAATCACACAATAGTTCCCATTCTGCACACACACGACAGTGCTGTCTGCCTGCGGCTCACGCTCCTCGTATGCATTCCATATATATTTCGGTTCGATCTCTTGTATCATCTCTGTCTATTCCTCCTCATCCGGCAGCGGTGCGATCACCTTTTTATAAGTTAAAAACAGACAGATGGATGAGATCATGCATGACATCAGCTCTGCGATCGGAAAACTCCACCAGATCGCATGCAGTCCACCGACCTTGGACAGGATATACGCGACCGGAAGCAATACGACGAGCTGACGCGCTACGGACACATACAGACTGTACATACCGTTTCCGACTGCCTGGAATACCGATCCTGCTACGATACAAAACCACGCGATCAGGAAATGGAAGGCGATCTTGCGAAGCGCCGGGATACCGATGCTCAGCATATTTTCCGATGCGTCAAATAACAACAGCAGTGCTCCGGGAACCGTCTCGAATACGATAAATCCGAAAAACATAAAGCAGAATGCCACGAGCATCGCCCACTTGATGGTACGGATCATACGCTTCTTTTTCTGTGCACCGTAATTGTATGCCACGATCGGGATCAATCCGTTGTTCAAACCAAATACCGGCATAAAGAAGAAGCTCTGCAGCTTGAAATATACACCAAATACCGCTGCTGCCGTTGCTGACAGACCGACCAGGATCAGATTCATGCCATAAGTCATGACAGATCCGATCGACTGCATGATGATCGACGGCACACCGACCTTGTAGATCGTAGCGATGATATGTCCATCCGGGCGGAAGCCCTTAAAACTCAGCGTGATATCATGATTTTTCTTGATATTATAGATCAGACCGATACATCCGGCGATGATCTGTCCGATAACCGTTGCGATCGCAGCTCCTGCCACACCCAGCTTCGGCATTCCGCACAGACCGAAGATCAGGATCGGGTCTAAGATAATATTGATGATCGCACCGACCATCTGTGAGATCATCGTAAACAGTGTGCGTCCGGTCGCCTGCAACAGACGTTCAAAAATAAACTGCGCATACAATCCGAATGATGCCACCATGACGATCGTCAGATACTGGATACCCATGTCCATGATCTCCACCGGCGCATTCTTGATCTGGCTCGCGTAAAACGGATGTACCGCTACCAGACCGATGACCGCAGATACGAGATAGCTGATGATATATAAGAAAATACCGTTCATCGCCGTCTTATTCGCACGGTCATAGTTTTTCTCGCCCAATGACTTGGACAACAGTGAATTCACGCCCACTCCGGTTCCGGCCGCCACTGCGATGAGCAGTGTCTGCATCGGGAACGCGAGCGATACCGCTGTCAGCGCATTCTCACTGATCCGTGATACAAAGATACTGTCGACGATATTGTACATCGCCTGTACCAGCATGGATATCATCATCGGCAGGGACATATTCATCAGCAGTTTGCCCTCCGACATCGTACCCATCTTGTTTTCCTGTCTCTGTTCTTCCAAAACAATTCCTCCCTTGTAACTTGTGATATGATCGTTGATCATTCTCTCCGGATAATTTGTCAAACATAAAAGTCGCATGGCATAATGGCCATGCGACAATATTCTACGACTTATACAGTAAAAAGTCAATCTAAGCTGCGATCCCACGCCTTTATTGCGAAAATACACTTCTGGCTTCGTATCTTTTGAACGAATACCTGCCATATTTTTGCTTCACTGCTCTGGTGTTACTATATCTCCATTTTACTTTCCTTCTATTGCTTTCACATACTGCACAAACCTTGATAATGTCCATATTCTGTCCTGTCTGTCAGAAGGATATGTTTTGATATAAGGTTGCGGAACAACAAGTATTACATTTTCTGCCTGCATTTCATCCATCTGCGCACCAGATATACCCTGCTGAAGCGTACATAAATACTTGGGACTATCTTTTAACCTGTCAGCCTCATTAATCACCTGCCTCCATCGATCTTTACAAGTAGTCTTTGCAGCCAATGAAATCAACTTGCCTACGGGAAATCTGCTGTTATGATAGGCCTCCTTAGATGGGAAGATAAAATCCGGTCTTTTATTTCCCTCCGTTACAGCCTGAGCAGAATAATCCAGTTCATTTCCATCAAATATAGCAGCAAGATGATGCTCCAGGCTTTTTCCTGCCCGGCTCTTTCTCCTGTTCAATACCATATTGGCCACATTTACAAATTCGTCTACAGAAGTAAATCCCCTCGTAATAATATCTCCATATCTATCATACTCAAGTGCCCGAAACAATGTATATTCCATATTGGTCCATTCAATAATCTTTTTATCAGGATTTGTTTGTATATATTCAATATGATCGTATACTCGATTCTGGATATTTCTTGCAGCTACCGACATAATCTCGGAAGCAGGAAAATCAACATCCAGATTGCTAATAAACTCCTGAATTGCAATCTGTTCATGTGCTTTCGGCTGAATTCCACCTACATCAATTAAACAGTTTGTCTCTGTTGGACTGAGACCAAAAGCATTTAAAAATACTTCTATATCATCGTCAGAATTCAACATATATCCTAGATAATTTTCTTCATCTATTTTAGCAAAGACAAATAATGCTCCTGTATATTCTATCGATAAAAACGGAAAATCTCTTCCAAAATTTGTAATGCGATACTCATTTCTTGTTCCTTTTCCATAGTAAATAAAGCGGGTATCTGTTACTAAATCATCCTGCCACTTTACTTTTACCCATTTATCCTTATTTTCACCTTTTTGTCCCGGTTCCGAAAATAAAATCTTTATAGATGATTTAGGAATATAAATACCGGCCTGATGTCCTCCTGTCGCACCAGTGTCATTTGCTGAAAGAAACTTGCAAAATCCCATCTCGCTATTTAATACCGCCTGAATGGCACGATTAGAATACTCTGTTGGCATTAAATCACCTTCCTCCGCATTTCATCTTTATTTATTGTATCCATATACTCAATTTTCTCAACTATCAGCTTCGCAACATTTTCCATCAAAGGTACAACAACTGAGTTGCCAAACTGCCTATATGCCTGAGTATCTGATACCGGAATCTTAAAACTATCAGGAAACCCCTGTAACCTTGCACACTCTCTCGGAGTAAGCCTTCTTGGATTTTTTCCTTCCTGTGCAATCAATATCTCAGAACCATCCTTATAATACCTAGCACTTATCGTTCTTGATACTCCATCCAATGGTGCTATACCATATCCAAAACCATTACCTGCAGCCCTGTGCTTCGCCGCATAGTTTTGAAGATATATCCACAATTTGTCTGACAAAGTATATTTCGCATCTACTTCCTTTTCCAAAATATCCTGCATAACCGGCTTAGGATTTCTGGGTGTTAAATCGAATTTAAAATCGATATTTTCCCCATACCTCTCTCTATCAAATCCAACAATAATAATTCTTTCCCTATGCTGTGGTACATAATTCTGACCATCAAGAATATCGTAAAACACCTCATAATTCAGTTCTTCGAGAGATTCTTTGATAATTTGAAAAGTTTTCCCCTTGTCATGACTGCACAGATTTTTAACATTTTCCAGCATAAATGCTTTCGGACGCTTTTCTTTCAAAATACGGCAAACATCAAAAAATAAAGTTCCCTGTGTCTTATCCTCAAATCCAGTTTTCCGTCCTAAACTGTTCTTTTTTGAAACCCCAGCAATTGAAAACGGCTGGCATGGGAATCCTGCAACTAATATATCATGATCTGGTATATCTTTCTCGTTTACCTGCGTAATATCACCATCCGGCTGCTCACCAAAATTTGCAAAATATGTCTGCTGACTATATTTATTCCATTCACTGGAATAAACACAATGGCCTCCAGCCCTATCAAATGCGATTCTCATTCCTCCAATTCCTGCAAATAAATCGATAAAAGAAAACTGTTTATTTGAAGGATCTTTCTTTTTTCTTTTTATATCTGTTACATAGTAGGCAACTGCTTCCCTGACGCAGTCCTGCATACTCTGTGCACTCTGTAATGAATATGCATTCAGCTTCTCATATAACTCATCTTCTACTCTAATATGTACCTGTTTCATGCCAATCACTCCTGGGAATAATTTTATACCTATTTTTTCCCATCGTACTACTAACATACCAAAAAATCAAGCAAAAATCGAACATATTTTTGTTTTAGAGCTACGATTCCGCCTTTATTTGCGTTTTATTCCGGCTCTATTCCAGCACTGCAGCCAGCTCTTCCATCGATTTTTCCCCGAGCAGCGTGCGTTCTCCGTTGATCACGACCATCGGTACACGCTCGATCTGATATTTTTTGATGAGATCCGGATACAGATTGGCATCGATCATCGTCGCTGTCAGTCTTGGACTGCAGGCTGCCAGATGCTGTGCACTGATCACCGTCGCCGCACAGTGATGGCATGCGAGTGATACATAGATCTGCAGATCAGCCTTCTGCCGCAGCTTTGTGAGCTTTTTAGCGGTCCAGCGGTCGATGGGCTGTCCGGGTCCTGCCACATTATAGCAACCTAAGATAAACGAATTCATCTCCTTGCCACCGGGCACACCGTAATAAGCCACGCCGGTATATGCGCCATCCTTATACAGCCCCATCGCAGGGGTACGCCCTTCCCGGTCAAAATCTGCCTCGTACTGCGGACACTCCCCCGGTTCACAGGCACGCACATGCACATGCGCTCCCAGTGTCTCCACGTCGTATAATAAGGAGAGCAGTTCCCGGCTCTTATCCTCAGATGCATCCACGATCGCTACGATCTCCAGATCATCTGTCAACTTGTCAAATACTCCCCGGATCTGTGCACGCAGATCATCATCGAGCAGTGCCGATGTTTTTGCTATATTTGTAAAATCCCCCATACTGATATCCTCCCTATATAGTCAAGTGTTTTTTCCTTAAAAATCAAGGAATTTTTATTGTTTACTCTCAGCAGAATGAGCCATAAGAATGGATATTTTTCTGTATCTGGTACAAAAGCAGAAGTATTAGGGTATACGAAGTAAAACGTCTTTCTTTTTTCGCTTTACATGGCCTTGTGTATACCCTTCCTTCTACGGCGACGTACCTCCCGTGTCTACCAGGATCATCTCACACATTCGGAGAGTCCTAACTTCTTTCGTTCCGCCTATCCATATCCAGGGTGCCGGCTTAGCTCCTTTACAGGGTCCTGCCCTATGGAATATATTCCTGCCGGCTACCGGCTCATTCTTTGTCTTTGTTGTTACTGACTTGTCTGGCCTGATTCCCTTTCCGGCACCTTCCGGTGGACGTTTTCCCGGTCCGTTCCTCATTCCCTTTCAGCTTTCCTGTTACAGCTGAATTCAACCCTCATAGTGCTTCTATAAGCGCTCAATTCAACTGTAACAAGGACATTTTTATATCTTGGTTCTTTCTGTGTCTTATGCTGCCTGCAACTGTGGTCGTTTGATATCTCCCAACAGCTTCTCTGCATCATACGCAACACCTGTTGTCAGAATCTTATAGAAAATCCTGAGTATCTTACAGGCCACTGCTACCACCGACTGCATCTTTTTCAGCGGATTTTCCTTCCTCGTCCGGTAGTATTCATGTATTTCCCGGAACTCCGGATTCTTCCCTATCAGCGATATTGCTGCTTCATACAGTACATATCTGAGCCGTTTCCGTCCACGATAACTGATCCGGCTTTCGCCATTATGTTTACCGGAATCGTTTGCCACGATTGCATATCCGGCCAGTTTCTGCAGTTGCTTGGGGTTATCAAAACGTCCAATGTCACCCACTTCTGCAATGAACCCGCTGACTGTCACCAGTCCGATCCCCTTAATTCCCATCAGTTTATCAATGTACGGAATCTCTTTCAGTTTCTCCTCTATGCTCCGCAGCAGTTCTTCCAGTCTCAACGTGTACACATCTATATCACTCAGAAGATTTCTGAGCTCTATCCTGGCTGCTTCCGGTGCCTCCTTACTGCCAACGCTATGCTCTGCGGCCGTTACCAGGGTCTTTGCCCTCTTCATTCCGGCGCCTCTCAGTTTAGCATCTCTCCAGATCAGGTTCACGCCTTCTGCACCCAGCCTTCTGATGTCTTCCGGAAGCGGTGCTACCTTCAGAATCATCCGTCCGCTGACTGCTTTTAAATCCCCATAAACGTCTTGATATTCAGGGAAATAGATGGAAAACCATCTGGCAATCCGGTTCTTGATCCTTGTCAGCTCTTCCTGTGTCTGGAAACGCAGGTTTGACAGATTCCTGATCTC
>JBNMHW010000014.1:0-41755 GCA_050872965.1 bacterium
CACGCGTTACTCACCCGTCCGCCACTAAACTAAATCAAATCCTTTCCGAAGAATCTCATCAAAGTAGTTCCGTTCGACTTGCATGTGTTAAGCACGCCGCCAGCGTTCATCCTGAGCCAGGATCAAACTCTCATGTTTAAGTTTGTTCTTGGTCATTCAAAAGCTTGGCTTTTTTATAACCGTTTTACTGTTTTTATAAAGTGTTCACAATCACTTGAAAAAGCTGATCGCTTTTTCTCATTTTTTGAATCTTTTCAAGGTTATTTCACTGTTCAGTTATCAATGTTCTTTTGTTCTGTTCTCGTCAAACAGCTTCTGTATTATATCAAAATCATTATCGTTTGTCAAGAACTTTTTTAAATTATTTTTCGCTGTGCTTTCGACTATTTTCTCAGTCGTTCGCGACAGCTTGTTAATAATATCATGCAGTTTTGCATTTGTCAACATGTTTTTTCCATTTTTTCAAATCTTTTTCATATTGACGATTATGTAAAACCGAAACGGAGAAGGGGGGATTTGAACCCCCGCGCCGCTGTTAACGACCTGCACCCTTTCCAGGGGTGTCCCTTCGGCCAGCTTGGGTACTTCTCCATGCTCTGCCCGAATCATCCGGATGTATACCATCCACAGATTGGCAAAAAAAAGCAGTCTGCATAGCAAACTGTTTTTTATGAAGCGGAGAGGGTGGGATTCGAACCCACGCGCCCTTGCGGACAAACGGTTTTCAAGACCGCCTCGTTATGACCACTTCGATACCTCTCCGTGTTGCTGTTCTCGCGATCAGCGAGTATTATAATACCATCCTTACACCGATCTGTCAATACATTATTTGATATTTTTTAAGAATAATTTTACAATCTCCAGATCTTCGGGCGTTGTGACCTTTATATTCCTATAAGATCCCTCGATCAAACGGCTCTTTCTGCCATATGCAAGCTCCAATATCTGTGTATCGTCCGTCACGTTCTGTTCCCCGGACGCTATTACTTTATCATAGGCACTGCGGATCAACTCATAGGAGAATGCCTGCGGTGTCTGTACCTGCCAGAGCAGCCTCCGGTCAGGTGTCCCCTGCGTCCAGCATTCCTCTGTCGCTATTTTTATCGTATCCTTCACCGGCATGCCTACGACACACGCCTCATCCTGTGGTACGGCATCCAGCACGCGCTGTATCGTGTCCGGATCTATGCAGGGTCGTGCCCCATCGTGAATCAGTACATAATCCACACCCGTCAGTGCATGCAAACCCGCCTGCACCGATAAATATCGCTCACTGCCTCCGGATACGACCGCGCAGACTTTGGTCAATCCATAGCGCTCAACGATCTGCGTCCGGCAGAACTCTTCCTGCCCCGGTGTGACAACAAGAACGATCTGTTCCACCGCGCTCTCCTGAAACCGGTGCAATGCATAGTAGATAAGCGGGTAGTCTCCGACCATTAGATACTGTTTCGGCGTATCCGTATGCATACGGCTGCCGCTGCCGGCCGCCAAGACGACCGCTCCATATCTATTTTGCCCCATTTATCGTTCCCCCAGTTTCAGATTTGGTATCGCATTCAAATCAAGTCCATCTCTCTTTCCTGCCAGATACTCATAATATGCCGCCGCGCCGATCATGGCTGCGTTATCTGTGCAAAAAATCGGTGACGGATGATAAAACGTCACACCTTTCTTTTTGCAAGCCTCTTCCATCGCACTGCGCAGCGTCTGATTGGACGCTACCCCGCCTGCAATCGCAAACTTATCCATTCCACAATCGTCGATTGCCTGCATAGCATGCTGTACCAGCACATCGATCACTGACTGCTGGAAAGATGCGGCCACGTCCGCCTGAACGACCGGTTCACCCTTCATCTGCGCACCATTCAGATAATTCAATACTGCTGACTTCAAGCCACTGAATGAAAAATCATACGGTCCGTCTGCCACTTTAGGCTGTGGAAAGTGAATCGCCTTCGGATTGCCCTCATGAGCTACTTTTTCTATTTTCGGGCCGCCCGGATACCCGAGCCCGATCGCACGCGCCACTTTGTCAAACGCTTCCCCCGCCGCATCATCACGCGTTCTGCCAAGGATCTCATACCGCCCGTAATCCACTACTTTGACCAGATGAGTATGTCCACCCGACACAACGAGACATAAAAACGGCGGCTCCAGTTCCTTGTTTTCTATATAATTGGCACTGATATGTCCCTCGATGTGATGTACACCAATCAGCGGCAGTTTTTTTGCATAAGCGATCGCCTTTGCCTCCGCGACCCCGACCAGCAATGCACCGACCAGTCCCGGCCCATAAGTCACCGCGATCGCATCCATATCATCCAGTGTCATATGTGCATCATCCAACGCCTGTGTGATCACCTGATTAATTTTCTCAATATGTTTTCTGGACGCAATCTCCGGCACGACACCTCCATACAATGTATGTAATGCGATCTGCGAGGAGATCACATTCGAGCGCACATCCCGTCCGTCAACAACGACTGCTGCCGCCGTCTCGTCACACGAGCTCTCGATCGCCAGTATTTTTACATCTGTTTTCTTATCTGCCATGGATTATTCTTCTCCTCCGTTCACCTTTTCAAAACCAAGAATCTTCCACTCACCCTGTGCATCCTTGCGCATCAGATACTGCTGATAAGTGCGAGAGAATTCCTGACTTCCTTTTTTGATAAAATAGGACGCCTCTGCCCGCGCTCCGGAAGCCTGTTCGATATCCATATATTCCACTTCATTGGAACTGCATACATTTGCCTGAATCATGACTTTCCCATCTTTGCGGAACGCAGCCAATTCCTGTTGAAGACTCAGTAACTGCGTATCTGCCGGATTCATCTCCAGTAATTCCTCATCATACAGCTCACGCATCTTTTCTCCAAGTGTCTGCACCTCCTGATCACTCAGTTCCTCCCCCTGTGATCCATACAGAAGCAGCAGATAACGATTGTACAGTTTCAGCACTTCACGCGGAGTCTTCGGGTAGTCAGCCGAAATATCCTTGTACATCAATTCTTCTTTTTCCGTAATCTGGGTCGTATCCGCCGCCGACTTTGGTGTCCGATAAGCAATAAACGCAAACATACCCACGATCGCTACAGCCGCGATCACTACCAGTGCTATGCCCACAGATTTTTTTCTCATGCTTCATCCTCCTCAAAAACAAGTTCCGTTGATCTGCCGTCTTTTCCGAGCGAAGCCGCCGGAAAAATGCTGCGCACTTTATCCATATAATCTTCCGCATGTACGAGTGAGGGGCTGAAATGTGTCAGCCACATCCGGCGCACCTGCGCATCCTTCGCCACGCGCGCCGCCTCATAAAATGTCATATGCTTGTACTGCTTGGCTTTTTCCAGCTTTTCTGCCTCAGCATACATGCCCTCACAGATGAGCAGATCCGCATGATCCGCTGCTTCTACCAGAGATCTCGTCGGTCTCGTATCGGTACAATATGTCAGTTTGATGCCTTTGCGTTCGGCTCCCATGACCATATCCGGTGTATACGTCACCCCATCATATGCAACGGTCTCTCCATGCTGCAGCCGCCCCCAGTACTGACGCGGGATCGGCAGCTTCTGCGCCTCTTCCAGCCGAAATTTGCCCGCGCGTTTGATCTCTATCGTATAACCGTAACACAACACATTATGATTCACCCGAAACGCGTCGATCTCATATCCGTTAATGGAAAAATGCTGCGTAGCGCCCTCGATCTCCAGATAACGGATCTCAAACGGCAGTTCCGGCGCGATCGTCCGCAGCGCATTCACAACCCGTTCCAATCCTTTCGGGCCGATCATCGTGAGCGGTTCTGTCCGCTCTGCATTACCCATCGTGAGCAGCATACCGGGCAGGCCACTGATATGATCCGCATGATAGTGCGTAAAGCACATGATATCGATCGGTTTTGCGCTGAGTCCTGCCTTTTTCATCGCCACCTGTGTGCCCTCACCGCAATCGATGAGCAGACTGCTGCCGTTATATCTCGTCATAAGTGCCGTCAGCCATCGATACGGCAAAGGCATCATTCCACCGGTTCCAAGCAAGCATACATCTAACATTTTTTACTGTGATCCCTCTCTATAATAATTCAGTCGTCGGATAACGATCCGGAGCGACCGCAAAATTGTTCGTCCATGCCCGAAAACATTCCGGACAGATATTCATCTCTTCGGTCGTACCGTCCCGATCCGATAAATAGCCCCAGTTTTTTACAATATGCAGATAGTCCTCATAATGTCCATCCGTCTGTCTGAGTTCCTTTCCGCAGCAGTTGCATACCTTTCTCTCGTGTTCCTTCATCGCCGGTCCTCCTATTGTATTCTGTGATTTCATCACTCATTATACGGATAACCTTCCTGCTTCTCTATAGGGAACTACTGGTTATTGGCATACCATCACATAGGCATCCTCGGTCGGTTTTTCATAAAAATTTTTCCGCGTGCCGAGCACGGCAAACCCCATCCGTTCATACAGCCGGATCGCCGGTTCATTGGATGTGCGTACCTCGAGCACGATACGCGAGACACCTCGATCTGCCAACTGATGTTTCAGTTCCGTCAGCAGTTCTCTGGCAATGCCTCTTCTTCTGGCAGCCAGTGCCACAGCGACATTTGTGATCTCGCCCTCGTCCGCGGTACAATAGACTCCTACATACCCGAGCAGCTCATCCTGTTCACAGGCAACCAGAAATATGACATCCTCGCGATGAAGCGTGTCCGCAAAACCGCTGGCAGACCATGGCATCGAAAAGATCTGCGCCTCCAATGCCGCTACATCCGCGATATCCTGCTCCTGCATGTTCCGGATCATCATACGCCCTGATCTCCGGGTAATCGTTTTTCCTTTTCCTGACGCTCCCGTTCTGCCTGAGACAGACGCAGATAATCAGGCTGATGCGCCTGTGCAGACACCATCTGCCCCTCTCCCGCATACGTCAGCGCCAGCGCTGCCACTGCGCCTGCACGCTGTTTATTCAAATGTGCCGGTGCAAATGCATACGGCACTTTCACATGTTCCTCCAGATATGCACGAAATACCGGTACACCATCACCCAGAAAGATGACCGCACGACCCAGCTCATTGATCTTCTCCACGATCTGTGAAATATCAACGGCACACTGCGGTTCGATCACACGCATATCACCATTGACAAATTCATACAAGCCCGTATAAGTCTGATTTCTGCGCGCATCCATGAGCGGGCAGACCATATCTGACGCTCCCCACAGATTGTATGCCAGTCCATCTACGGTAGGCACCTCGATCAAAGGCTTCTCCAATGCCAGTCCAAGGCCCTTGGCTGTCGCAGAGCCGATACGCAGTCCGGTGAATGAGCCCGGTCCTTTCGCGATCGCGATCGCATCAATCGTCTGCAGATCCAGATCGATCATCTTCGCAACCGTATCCAGCATCGGCAGCAAAGTCTGCGAATGTGTTTTTTTATAATTCACGGTATACTCGCCGATCAGGTTGTCATCCTCCACAACGGCAACACTTGCGACGAGTCCGGAGCTGTCAAGTGCCAATAGCTTCATCCTGTTATCCTTCCTTTTCCTGCAATGTAATTCTACGGTAATCAAATCCCTGTTCGAGATCCTTTTCGATCAGAATCTGCGTCCGCTTCTGCGGCAGGATCTCCCCGATCAATTCTGCCCATTCGACCAGACACACACCATCTCCGTAAAAATAATCCTCGTAGCCGATCTCTTCCATCTCTTCCACGTCTCCGATCCGGTACACATCAAAATGATAAAAAGGCAGTCTGCCCTCATCATATACCTGCACGATTGTAAATGTCGGGCTGTTGATCGGTTCTGTGATACCCAGCCCGTCAGCCAGTCCCTGTGCAAATACAGTTTTTCCCACGCCGAGATCTCCGGTCAATGTATAGACTGTGCCCGGTTCTGCGTTCTCGCCGAGCTGTTTTGCCAATGTATACGTCTCCTGCGGCGAATTTGTCTCATATATCATGTATCTATCCAACCTTTATGCCTTTTTCATCTTAAAACGATAGCTGTCCACCTGGGATTTTGCCAGCTCATACAATGCATCATACTGATCTGTGAGCTGTTCGCGCGGGATCACATTTGCCCGGATACGTCCTCCGTACAGCAGCACCATGCGCTTTGTGCTCACGATCTTATACAACTGTTTCCACGGCATTGTCACGCTCTGCTCACCAAAGCAGGTCGTGATCCCCGTCTCATCAAATGTATAATGGATCGGCTGCTGATATACCTCGCTGTTTTTCATCTGCTTTTTTACCTTTCCCCTCAGACTGAACGGAATATACAGCACGATCAGCACTGCCGCCAGCAGATACAGCACATTGTATACCACATTAACATCTCCCCAGCTAAGCAGGCTCACCAGTACCAGCAACACCGCGATCACGATCGACAATATTCCCTGCGAATTATGATACATGTGGTAGAGATTAAAACGGTACATATCTTCAAATGTCATGGTTACATCCAGTTCTATCTTTTTCATGTGCTCACTCCTTTTGCTTCCAACTACACATACTTGTGGTAAGTATAACATTTCTGCAAAAAAAAGGAAAGAGGGTTGCATACCCTCTTTCCCGTTTCATTTTATGTAGTCTTTTCCGGCTCTGCCGACATGCTCGTACAGAATCTTAGATCAGGCTCTCGTACAGCTTGGTGATATCCTCTACGCTGGTCTCCTTCGGGTTACCCGGACGGCATGCATCATCGTATGCTGACTGTGCCAGGAACGGAATATCCTCTTTCTTGACGATCTCCTTGAGATCTGCGGGGATTCCAACATCTGCTGACAGCTTCTTTACTGCGTCTACGGCTGCCTTGCGGTACTCTTCCTGACTCATGGAATCTACGCCCTCTACTCCCATTGCACGTGCGATCTCACGATACTTCTCTCCGGTAGCTTCTGCATTGTACTCCATAACGGTCGGTAAAATGATCGCATTTGCAACACCATGAGGCGTATCATAGAGAGCTCCCAGAGGATGTGCCATTGAGTGAACGATACCAAGTCCTACGTTTGAGAATCCCATACCTGCGACATACTGTCCAAGTGCCATTCCCTCACGGCCCTCCTTGGTGTTTTCCACTGCTCCGCGCAGGCTCTTAGAGATGATCTCGATAGCCTTCAGATGGAACATATCAGACAGTTCCCATGCACCTGCGGTGATATATCCCTCGATCGCATGTGTCAGCGCATCCATACCGGTAGCTGCTGTCAGTCCCTTGGGCATAGAAGACATCATATCCGGATCAACAAATGCTACAACCGGGATATCCTTAGGGTCTACGCATACCATCTTGCGGTTTTTCTCTACATCAGTAATGACGTAGTTGATCGTAACCTCTGCTGCTGTACCTGCGGTTGTCGGCACTGCAAAGATCGGCACACTCTTCTTGGTTGTCGGAGCAACACCTTCGAGGCTGCGCACATCCGCGAAATCAGGGTTGGCAATGATGATACCTACGCCCTTAGCGGTATCCATGGAAGATCCTCCGCCGATCGCGATGATATAATCTGCACCTGCTGCCTTGAATGCTGCCACACCGGTCTGTACATTCTCGATCGTGGGGTTCGGTTTGATATTTGAATATAATTCATAATCCAGTCCGGCCTTCTCGAGCACGTCCAATACTTTCTGGGTCACGCCAAATTTTACCAGATCGGGATCTGAACATACAAATGCTTTCTTAAATGCTCTTCCCTTTGCCTCGTCGGCGATCGCCTCGATCGCACCGGCTCCATGATAAGAAGTCTCATTTAACACAAATCTGTTTGCCATAGCTTTTTTCCTGTTGCAGCTATCCGCGGACAACTGCATCCTTTCTTGTATTGATATCTAAAGTGTACTCTAAATTTCTTTCATCGTCAACGCAATCCGCTTCTTTTCCGGCTCTGCATCCGGCACTTTTACATCCACACATCGCCGACGAGACTCTATATTTACTACATAAATTTTTTAAGTCCCGACAAGTCTAACGACTGATCTCTCTTTGATTTGCGGGGCTCCTTCCTAATCTGGTTTGTTCCGGTCTTCATCGTAAGCTGGATGCGTCCCTTCTTCAGGTCAACCGACAGCACCTTTACCTCAACGATATCCCCAACGCTTACCGCCTCCAATGGATGCTTGATAAAATGATCGCATATTTCCGAAATATGCACCAGTCCGTCCTGATGCACACCGATATCCACGAATGCACCAAAATCAATGACATTGCGCACCGTGCCCTTGAGCACCATACCGGGTGTCAGATCCTTCATTTCCAGCACATCACTTCTAAGGATAGGCTTTGGCATATCCTCACGCGGATCTCTGCCCGGTTTTTCCAGTTCGGACAAAATATCAGTTAGTGTCAGTTCACCGATCTCCAGCTCCTGTGCCAGCTTCTTTTTATCACGAACCTTCTTCGACAATCCGCTGAGCTGACCGGGTTTCCAGTCGCCTTTTCCATAGCCGAGTTTTTCGAGCAACTGCTCTGTCGCGCCGTAGCTCTCCGGATGTACACTCGTCGCATCCAGCGGATTTTTGCCATTTCTGATCCGCAGGAAACCGGCACACTGTTCATATGCTTTCGGTCCGAGCTTAGGTACTTTTTTCAGCTCATTGCGGCTCATAAACCGACCATTTTCTTCGCGGTATGCAACAATATTCTTTGCCACGGTCTTGCTGATACCTGATATATATTCGAGCAGCGATGCGCTGGCCGTGTTAAGATCCACTCCGACACGGTTCACGCAGTCTTCCACGACACCTCCCAGCGCTTCTCCGAGCTTCTTCTGGTTCATGTCATGCTGATACTGTCCGACGCCGATCGCTTTCGGATCGATCTTGACCAGCTCTGCCAGCGGATCCTGCAGACGTCTCGCGATCGATGCCGCGCTTCGCTGTCCCACATCAAAATTCGGGAATTCCTCCGTTGCCAGCTTGCTCGCAGAATATACCGATGCGCCCGCCTCATTCACGATCACATACTGCACCGGTTTTTTCAGTTCTTTTAACAGATCCACGATGATCATCTCCGACTCTCTGGATGCCGTTCCGTTTCCGACCGAAATCAGGGATACGTCATATTTATCTATAAGCTGTTTTAAAATCTTCTTGGACTCCTCCACCTTATTCTGCGGAGCCGTCGGATAAATCACTTTTGTATCAAGCACCTTGCCCGTGGCATCCACAATTGCCAGCTTGCAGCCGGTACGAAATGCCGGATCCCAGCCCAATACAACCTTTCCGGCAATCGGCGGCTGCATCAGAAGCTGTCCTAAGTTCTTGCCAAATACGCTGATCGCTCCGTCCTCTGCTTTTTCTGTCAGATCCGCGCGGATCTCGCGCTCGATCGCCGGTGCGATCAGGCGGTCATAGCTGTCTGCGATCGTCTCCCGGAGGATCGGTGTTGTGTTTGGATTGTCACGCGTGATCACCTGTTTTTCCAGATAACGCAGGATATCCTCCTGCGGAGCCTCAATCTTAACACTGAGCACTTTCTCCGCCTCACCGCGATTCAACGCGAGTACGCGGTGTCCTGCCAGTTTTTCGACCGGCTCTGTAAAATCATAGTACATCTCGTAGACACTCTTTGCCTCCGGGTCCTTGGCTGTCGAATGCAGGATACCCTTCTTTGTCGTCAGTTCCCGGATGCGGATACGGTAGTCAGCCTCCTCGGAGATCATTTCCGCTACGATATCACATGCTCCCGCAAGCGCCTCCTGCGCAGTTGCTACTTCTTTTTCTTCATTGACATAGCTCTCCGCTTCTTCGATCATGGGCTGATTGGTCGTCTGTAACCGCAGGATATCAGCCAACGGCTCCAGTCCCTTTTCCTTTGCGATCGTTGCACGTGTCCGACGTTTCGGCCGGTACGGGCGGTACAGATCCTCGACAACGACCAGCGTCTGCGCATCCAAGATCTGACGGCGCAGTTCCTCCGTCAATTTGCCCTGTTCTTCGATCGTACTGAGCACCTGCTGTTTTTTCTCCTCCAGATTGCGCAGATAAGTCAACCGCTCATACAAATTTCTGAGCTGTTCATCATCCAATGCACCGGTTGCCTCTTTGCGGTAACGCGCGATAAATGGGATCGTGTTGCCTTCATCTATTAATTTCACGGCAGCCTCTACCTGATTTTTTCGCACATCAAGTTCTGCTGCAATTGTCGCTATAATATCCATATGTTTTTATCCTTCCTTGTTTATGCCATAATTTAGGTAATTATTATACCGCAAATCCGAACGCTGTTGCAAGCCATGTTGAATGATACGGCTGCATATGCTATAATAAATTGACAAATTCCAAAGGAGGTGCTCCCATGTCAGGTTATATGTCAATCAACGGATACGGCTATTCCAGCCCTTATCAGTCATACAGTTTGCAGAATAATCCGCATAACAAGACCGGAGGATCGGAAGATGATACCGTCAAACAGGGACACAGATCTTCTCCGAGTGAATGCCAGACCTGCAAGAACCGCAAATATCAGGACGGTTCCAACGAAGGCGATGTCTCTTTCAAGGCTCCCGGTCACATCTCACCACAGGCTTCCGCAGGTACCGTACGCGCACATGAACTGCAGCACGTGAGCAATGCATATGAAAAGGCTGCCAAGGGAGATGGCGAAGTCCGTTCGGTCAGTGTCACTTTAAAGACTGCAGTCTGCCCGGAATGTGGCACGACCTATGTATCCGGCGGCGAGACGCGCACATCCATTGCCTATGCAAAGGAAAATCCTTATCAGAGAAATAAAAAGGCACTCGAAGCCATGAATCTCATAGGTTCGAATGCCGATTATGTTGCTTAATCTTAATTAAAACGAATCATCTGCAGCACGCTGGAAAGTTGTGCTGCTTTTTCTTCGTATTCCGACTCTGACATCGTCATCGTGACAAATCCGATCTCGTCTGCCAGTTCCTCAATATCGACAAATTCCACACTGCCGAAAGTATTGGAGATCTCCTCCTTGGATGCCTTGGTACGCACAAAGAAACGTGTCTCGTTCGTCTTGTAATCTGCCAGCTGTACCGGTGTCGCATCCCAGTTCAGGATAATATGTGTATGCATATGCTTGACAATATCTACGATATCTCCGACGACCGCACTCGCTGTGGGCAGTTTACCTGCGCCGCTGCCATAGAACATCGCATCGCCAAGCATATTTCCTTTGACAAAAATTGCATTGAATACATCATTGACATTGTAGAGCGGATGCTCTGCCGGAATGAGGAACGGAGCCACCATCGCTACATATCCGCCTGCCGTCTGTCTGCTCATCGCGAGCAGCTTGATCGCACGCCCCATCTCTTTTGCATACATGATGTCTGTCGGTGTGATCCCTGTAATACCTTCTGTGTGAATGTCCTCATAATTGACCTGCTGTCCGCACACAAGCGATGTGAGGATCGCGATCTTGCGGCATGCATCATAACCCTCTACATCTGCAGTCGGGTCCTTCTCCGCATAGCCCTTTGCCTGTGCTTCCTTTAACACCTCATCAAATGCCAGACCTTCATTCGTCATCTTGGTCAGCATATAGTTGGTCGTTCCATTCACGATACCGCTGATCTCTACGATCTCATCACCGGTAATCGAACTCATCAGCGGACGAATGATCGGAATACCGCCTCCGACACTCGCTTCAAACAGGAAATTGACATTTTTCTCCGCTGCCAGCGCGATCAGCTCCGCACCCTTATCGGCAACGAGCGCCTTGTTCGAGGTCGTCACATGCTTTCCTGCCTCCAGCATCGTCTTTACGAATGTATATGCAGGTTCTACACCACCCATCGTCTCAA
Source organism: bacterium (assembly GCA_050872965.1). GTDB lineage: Bacteria > Bacillota > Clostridia > Lachnospirales > Lachnospiraceae > W0P33-017. The sequence continues at coordinate 11,791 of JBNMHW010000014.1, forward strand.
CGACAATACGGATCTCCGGGTCATTTGCGATCACCTGATAATCATGCACGATCTTGCTCTGGATCGGATCTCCCTCAAATTCTCTCAGATCCAATACATATTTTACCTCCAGATCCTCCCCGGAAGTCTTTTTGATCCGCGCTCTGTTTTTTTCTAAAATCTCCACCACGCCGGAACCGATCGTTCCGTATCCCATAACTGCTACTTTTACCATTTGTCTTTTACTCCCTCGCAAGTATTTTTAAGTAGTGTACACCATCCTGCTGTTCAATACGCTCCATCATACGGTTCGCATCGGTTGTCTCCGGCAGGATATCCACACTCAACGTCAACGAAGCAATACCGTTGACCGGTATACTCTGATGAATTGTCAAAATATTGGCATGTGACTCCGCGATCGTTTTTAAAATCGCAGACAAAATCCCCGGCTCATCATCCAACTGAATGACCACCGTGATCGTCCGCCCCTTCGCGTTATCGTGGAACGGAAAAATATCTTCTTTGTACTTGTAATAAGAACTGCGGCTGATATCTACCCGCTCGGTCGCTTCCTGTACAGAGGCTGCCCGTCCGGATTCCAGCAGACGCTTCGCCTCCACAACGCGAAGCAGCACATCAGGCACTGCTTTTTCTTTTAGCACGTAGTAATTTGTCTTTTCTGTCATCATATGCTCCTGTGTTTGTCACGCAAATACATTTGTACTCACCTGAAAGATAATACCACAAGAACGCAAATGACGCAAGACCCTATTCGTCCTGCGTCATGACAGCTCCCTGCGAGAGCCATTTTAAATATGCATTGATAAACGGATCCAGATCTCCGTCCAGTACCGCATCCACATTGCCTGTCTCATACCCGGTACGACGATCCTTCACCATCGTATACGGCTGCATGACATAGGAGCGTATCTGATTGCCCCAGCCGATCTCCGTCACTTCCCCGCGGATCTCAGCCTCTTTTTCCTCATTTTCCTGCCGGCGCAGCATAAGCAGCTTCGCCTTCAGCATCTGCATCGCCTTATCCTTGTTCATATGCTGTGACCGTTCATTCTGACAGGTCACAACGATGCCGGTCGGGAAATGCGTAATACGGATTGCAGAGGATGTCTTATTGATATGCTGTCCACCAGCTCCACTCGAGCGATACGTATCAATACGAATATCCTCATCTCTCACCTCGATATCAATGTCCTCCTCAATATCCGGCATGACATCGCAGGATACAAACGATGTCTGTCGCTTGCCCGCCGCATTAAACGGCGAGATACGCACCAGACGATGCACACCTTTTTCGGATTTCAGATAGCCATAGGCATTCTCTCCGTTGACCTGAAATGTCACCGATTTGATACCGGCCTCATCGCCCTCATGGAAATCCAATACTTCTACCGAAAATCCCTTATCATTCGCCCATCTCGTATACATACGATACAGCATGGATGCCCAGTCACACGATTCTGTGCCGCCCGCACCTGCATTTAATGACACGATCGCTGCATCCGCGTCGAATTCACCGGAAAGCAGTGTCTTGATACGGATCGCATCATAGGTCTTCTGGTAAGCAGTCACTGACTCCTCGATCTCCGGGATCAGGGATGTGTCATTCTCCTCCTCTGCCATCATGATCAGAGTCTCGATGTCCTCATACTGTGTCTCCAGATGATGATACGTCTCGATATCATCCTTGAGGCTCTTCAATGTCTTCATTTTCTGCTGGGAAACTTCCGTCTGATTCCAGAAATCCGGTGCTTCCATCTCCCGCTCCAGTTCTTCGATCCGCTTTGACTTATTTGCTAAGTCAAAGTGCATCCCTCACTTCCATCAGTGGTTCTTTCCACGTATTTAATAAAAACCGATACTGGTCTAATTCTACCACAAATGTCACCCACTTTCTTTTTTATATTTTTTGTTTGATACGTCAGTTCTGTTTTTCGAGCACTTCGATCGCCTTCAGGATCTGGTTATCCTGCATCATATCATAGGTTTTTGCATCCGGATCCAGATATTCATATTCCAGTTCAATATCGGGATCAATGCCTTCACCCTGAATATTCTCGCCATTCGGCGTGTAATACTTCGCTGTCGTCAGCTTAAATGCACTGCCGTCTGCCATCTGGCGGATGCTCTGTACGATCCCTTTACCGAATGTTGTCGTGCCGATCAGTGTACCGTATTTATAGTCGCAGATCGCCCCCGCAAAGATCTCGGAGCTGCTCGCGCTGTTTTCATTGATCAGCACTGCCATCGGATAGTCCATGCATGCGGCATCCGACTTGTATTCCTTGCGATTGCCGTTTTTATCCTCTGTCCAGACAGTCACGCCCTCCGGCAGGATCTGATCGAGTATATCTGTCACCGATGTGATCATGCCTCCCGGATTGTCCCGCAGATCCACGATCATCGATTTCATGCCCTGCGCTTCCAGTTCTTTCACGGCATCCGCAAATTCCTCTGCTGTCTTATCGCCAAACTCCGCGATCATGATATAGCCGATCTCATCATCGATCATCTGTCCGCTCACGGTAGGCACATCTACAATATCACGAGTAACATCCAGTTCCAGATACCCCGAATTGCCCTTGCGATAGATCTTCAGATGTACAACGCTGCCCTTTTCACCGCGGATATGTGTCACCAGCTCTGACAATTCCATCGAAGTCGCCGTGATATCGTCCACCTGCACTAAGATATCTCCGCTTTGGATTCCGGATTTTTCTGCCGGGCTGCCCTCATAGATATGATTAAATGTCACCTGCATCGTATCCGGATTCTGTTGCAGCACGGCACCGATTCCGCTGAGGGAAGAGGTCGCGGAAATCATCATGCTCTCATATTCTTCCGGCGTATAATATGCCGAATATTTATCACCGATTCCCTCAAACAGACCTTTGTACAGTCCCTGTACGAGTTTGTCTTCATCCACATCCTCATAATAATACTGATGGATGGATGCCACCAGACGTTCAATCTTGCTCTGAACCGACGGTGTGAGCAGTTCACTGCTCTCCGCTGTCACCTGGGACATTTCTGTCAGGTCCTTTTTCGCCCTGCTGATCCGGGTCATCGGGATAACGAGAAATACAACCAGACACATAGCAAGCACGGTCAGACCGCCGATGGTCAGCCCTTTGTAAAAAGCTGATTTTTTTTCGGTCTCTATCCGGTGCATCTCCTCCTGCAGTGCCTGTGCCTCTGCCAGTTGTGACTCCGACAACTGCAGTTGTTCTTCTTTTTCTTCCATAATACCAAAAACCTATACCTTTAAATGCTTTCGAATCGTCGTAAAGCTTCCCACAAAACCAATGCCGACACCCAGAAGCAAGCCGACCGGTGCCAGTGTACGGAACACGCTGCCCACTGGCAGAAAGCTCAGCATACTGCTCAGGAAGCTGAATTTCTCCATGATATATACGATCAGTCTGCTATACATGAAATACAGCAGCACCAGAGGCAGGATCGATCCGATCAATCCGATTAGAATACCCTCTACCACGAACGGCGCACGCACGAAAAAGTCCGTTGCACCGATCAGTTTCATAATGCCGATCTCCTCCTTACGGACAGCGATACCGACCGTTACCGTATTGCTGATCAAAAAGATCGCAACACACAGCAGGATCAAAATAATGCCTGCAGATACATAGCCGATCAGCTTGTTAAAATCTGACAGTGTATTCGCTACGATCTCTGAGCGGCGCACCTCGCGCACTCCGTCCAGATTCTCCAGATACGTGACCAGCGAGTCCTGCATGGATACATCATTCAGGTAGATCTCGTAGCTCTCGGATTTCTGCAGCGGATTGTCATCCCCGAATCCCTCTGCGAGCTCTTCATTGCCTTCAAAATAGACCTGTGAAAACTCCTTCCACGCATCATCCGCAGATTTGAAGTTGTACGCAGCCACTTCGGGACGTTCTTTGATCTTGTCACCGATCTCGGCGATCTGCTGCGGTGTGACATCATCTTTGAACAACACCGTGACTGCCACGCCTTCCTCTGCATTCTTTACCATCGCCTGAAAGTTGGTCACGATCGAGAAAAACAGTCCAAACAAGAAAATACAGGCCGCCATCGTCGCGATAGAAGCCAGTGAAAACATTTTGTTTCTCCATATGTTTTTGATGCCCTGTTTCAGCGAATAGAAAAATGTACTAATTCTCATAGTCATCACCACCCACACTGTCCGTCAGCGAATCCGATATGACAGTTCCTTTCTGAATCGTAATGACACGTTTGCCCATGGCGCGCACGATCTCCATATTGTGTGTGACCACGACCACAGTCGTGCCGCGGGAATTGATCATCTCCAACAGGTTCATGATCTCCCACGCATTGTTATTATCAAGATTACCCGTCGGCTCATCAGCCAGCAGAATACGTGGATTGTTGACGAGCGCACGCGCGATCGCCACACGTTGCTGTTCTCCACCGGACAACTGTCTGGGGAACGAGCGATATTTCGCAGCAAGCCCTACCATCGACAGCATCATCGGCACCTTCTGGCGGATGCTGCGGTTCGACGCTCCGACCACGCGCTGTGCAAATGCAACATTGTCATATACATTTCGATCCTTGAGCAGTCGGAAATCCTGAAAGACACATCCGACATTTCTACGGAAATAAGGCACTTTTCTGTGCGGCAGCCTGCGGATATTGATTCCGTTAATCGTAATGTCTCCGGATGTCGGCTCAAGCTCCTTGAGCAGCAGCTTGATCAGTGTCGACTTTCCGGAACCACTGTCGCCTACGATAAATACAAACTCGCCCTCTGATATATGGAGCGATACATCATTCAATGCGGGTATGCCCTGTGTGAAGGACTTACTCACATGTTCCAATTGAATCATAGAACCTCCTAACTGACCGGTCAATAATCCATGGTTTCCATATATTTCATGTATTGAACGACCATCAGCGCTATCTTAAAGGTGATGGCATCCTCAAATATACGCAGATCAAGCCCGGTGCTTTTCTGCAGCTTATCCAAACGATAAACCAGTGTATTACGGTGAATGTAAAGCTGACGTGACGTCTCTGATACATTCAGATTGTTTTCAAAAAATTTGTTGATCGTCATCAGTGTTTCTTCATCAAAATCATCCGGCGATCTGCCGCCAAAGATTTCCTTGATAAACATCTTACACAGCGGGATCGGTAACTGATAGATCAGACGTCCGATACCGAGCGCCGCATACGCGATAATATCTTTATCCTCAAAGAAGATCTTGCCGACATCCAGTGCCATGCGCGCCTCCTTATAAGAACGCGATACTTCCTTGATCTCCTTTACGATCGAACCATACGCAATATGTACGTCCGGATTGCCGCTGCCCACAAACAGAGAACGGATCGCCTCTGCGGACTTGTTCAGCTCCGCATAGCCTTCTCCCTCCAGCAGCTCACGCACAACGATAATATTTTTCTCATCAACAGCAGTCACAAAATCATGATTCTTGCCGTGGAATATACTGCGCACGCGTTCTAACTCATTTCCATCTTTTTCCCGGTTCGTCTCAATGATAAACACGGCGCGCGGAACGTCAATCTCGATATGAAGCTTTTTCGCACGATTGTAGATATCAACCAGCAGCAGATTATCCAGCAGCAGATTTTTGATAAAATTATCCTTATCAAAACGCTCCTTGTACGCAATAAGCAGATTCTGGATCTGGAACGTCGCGATCTTTCCAAACATGTATGCTTCTTCCGTGTCTCCGCAGGCTAAGAGCACATACTCTAACTGATGCTCATCAAATACTTTAAAAAACTGGCATCCCTGCACCACCTGTGAATCGGCCGGTGATTCCATAAATGCCCGTGCCGGTTCAATATAGCTGTCTGTCTCCGGAAATGTCGAAGCAAGCACTGTCCCCTCTGTGTCAATGACACACAGATCATTCCTCGTAATACCTTTTAATCCGTCGATTGTATTTTGCAAGATCTGATTTGATATCATATCGGCTCCTCCCGTCCTTCATGTCACCTGCCCTGTTAGACATTTTTCACAATAAAAAAATGAAAATTTTCGAGCAAGAAAGACTTTGTGTATCTCATTTTAATGCAAATCACCAAAAAAGGGAAGAGGAAATGCTATATTTTTTATGCTAATATTCCAAAAAACCTTCCCCTAACACCTCATTTGCATCCGTCACAATGACAAAAGCATGCGGATCCAATTCCTTCACACAATCCTTGAAGTCTAAGACTTCCTTTTTTCCGACAACACAAAACAGCATCTTGCGCATTTCATCCGAATACATTCCCTGTGCGGGGATCGCCGTACAGCCACGATCCATCTCATACAATACATGCTCCGCAATCTCGCTCGAGCGATCCGACACGACAAATATCATCTTGGAATAATTCATACCGTCAAGAATCGTATCCGATACTTTCGTCACGATCGCTACTGACAGGATCGCGTACAGCGCAGGCCGTGCACCCACCAGATAATATCCGGCGATAATGACCGTTCCGTCGAGCACGAGCAGGATCTGTGCGATCGAATAATTACGAAACTTTCTGTGCAGCAGCGATGCGACCAGATCCGTACCTCCCGTCGCATTTCCGGTACGGAACACCATCGCGATCCCGATGCCGCTGATCAGCCCTCCGTATAACGCAGCGAGCAGATAATCTCCCTTCGCCAGATCCACAGACGGTATCACCGCCAGCCACGCAGACAAAAGCAGCGCAGCTACCGCTGTCCGCCGCACAAACTGCCTGCCCATGACAAACCACGCGATAATAAACGCCGGCAAATTCAGCGCAATATTTGTAAACCACAGTGGAATGCCTCCCGGAACCAGTCCCGTCGTCATTCGGCGGATGATAATCCCCAGCCCGGTAAATCCGCCATTGACCATTCCCATCGGATCAAATACTACCTGTACTGCCAGCGCAATGAAACCTGTACCTGCGATCAGCAGGATATAGTCCCTCACCATTTCTTTTTTCTTTTTATGAATACGTGCCATAAATCCTACATTTTTCCTTCATCATCATATTGATTCACATGCATCTTGAATCTGCCAAAATGGATCAGCCGCTTCATCCGCCAGCCAAAACCTTTTTTCTCCTGAAGAAGACTGTAGTTCTCGCCCAGACCATACCACAGCTTTGCCAATAGCTTACTGCGGTTTTTCATAAGAAATTCTTCCTGTCCGGGTGTCGGCATGACTGACAGAATCACATCCGGTGCGGCGCTGTTGATCTCATTGATCATGCGATCCAGATCATCCGGATATTCCTCGATACTATATTCTCCGACGATATGCAGTTTTTCATACCGCTCTTCCAGAATTTCCTTTATTTTATCAAGTGCCGTATTTTTTGCCGCAACAAGATAGATCTGCTGCTGTCCACGCTGCAGCCGTTTCATCAGTTCTGTAAAGAACAAATGATCCGAAGCCTCTCTGATGCGCTGGTTGGAAGTGATCCCTGCCACGCTAAGTATCTCCGGATCTTCGACTACGATCAGATCTGCCTGCTCCACAAATGATTTTTCCTCCTCGGAACCGCTGCCGCTCACCTTCATGAGTGATTGCATGGACATTGTCAGAAACATGCACAGCCGTTCACTGTGCAAGGCCTCCTGTGCCAACTGCAGCTCATCCCTCAGGGAATAATTCGGGAATGTCATTCCCAAAAGCTGTATCTGTTTAATCATAAGCCACCTATATCTTTTTTTAGAATCCGTGCATAGTATAACAGAATGGCATTATTTTTTCAACCGGCAGAAGATGTCTGATAATTGTCGCTGATTTTCCGCCATATTCCGACATGATTCTCAGTTTTTTTACTACTCAAATGTCAAGCATATTTCGGAAAATTCTGCCCGATCGTTCATATTTATGGCATGTGCACAAAACTTTTGTTCGATTCTTTTACTATGTAAACCTCAAAATTTGTCACATTTTCTGTGGATAATGTGAATAACTTCGTGTATAACTCATTTTTTTCGATAAAACCGTTTTTTGGCATGTGGATAACTTTTCAACTTATCCATATCGTTTTGGATAAGTTTTTTATCGTTTTGTGTCGTTTTGTGCACATTGCTATTTTTGATTATGATCGATTTTTTGACGTTAAAATAGTTTTCAAAAAAAGAGACCCCATTTTTTATGGAGTCCCTCTCGTATACATATATTATTGGAAGATACTAGAAAATTCTACGAACAGCAAGCACGGTTCTGTAAGTAATCGGCGAAGTATACTTGATACCGGTCTCCGGTGAACTTGCGTGAACCAGTGTATTGTTTCCGGCATAGATGCCTACATGTCCGCTGTAGCATACAATATCGCCCGGCTGGATGTCATCAATGCTCACACCGTATCCTACACTGCGAAGTGCGCTGGATGAGTGAGGAAGTGATACACCAAATGCTGCGTATACAGACATAACGAATCCGGAGCAGTCAGCACCGTTTGTTAAGCTTGTACCGCCGTAACGATAAGGATTGCCGACAAACTGGCATGCATAGTTGGCAACAGCCTGTCCATTGGATCCGGACGGTGCACTATAGCTGCGCTCGCTGGAGCTGCTTGATGAGCTGCTGCTTGAGCTGCCGGATGAGCTTGATGAAGATGAACTGCTGGAACTGCTGCTTGATGAACTCTGGCTGGATGTATTCTGCTGTGCTGCTGCGGCCGCTGCGGCTGCTGCCTGACGATCAGCCTCTTCCTCTGCCAGACGCTGTGCTTCCTCTTCTCTGGACTCTGCATACGTGTACTGTGTTGTCAGAGTCACATAATCTGCGGATACATATCCGTTTCCGCCTTCTGTAGTGACCTTGATCCAGCCATCATTTTTCTTTGACTCACTGACTACGGTCAGTTCTTCGCCTTCAGGCACCAGTTCGATGACTTTTGCGTCACCGTCTGCTTTTTCTCTGACACGAAGTGTCTGTGTATCTACCGTTGCGACTCTGGTTCCTACTTTCTTCAAAAGCTTCTTCGTTCCGGTCTTCACATAATCAGCTTTTACATATCCTGTTACATTTCCGGATTTGATCTTATACCAGCCGTCCTTTTCCTTTAATACGGTTCCGACTGATTCGTCATACAGCTTTCCCATTACCTTGCTGTCTTCGTTTGCATGTGCACGGACATTTACATATCCATCCACGTCAGCGACGATCATTACCTTCTGCTTCTTTGCGGATTTTTTTGTATCTTCTGTTGTCTCTTCTTCGACTTCACCCTCTGTCTCATCTGCTACAGCGCTTGTCTCTGCTGCGGTAACAGTCTGTACAGCAGTCGTCTCCTTTGCTACCATATCGGCTGAGATCGTATTCTCTGCCAGATACTGGGATAACAGCAGCGAGATACCTGATGTCGGTGAAGATGCTGTCAACTCTGATGTCACATTAACGTTTGTAAAACCTGTCGCGCCTGCAATCGGTGCTGCTCCAACGCTCACCGGACATGCTGCAAGTGTCAATGCGCTTGCTACACAGCAGGTTGTTCTTCGTAATGCTTTATAGTTCATAATACCCTCCAAACGTATAATAATTCTTTCAACTTTATTTTTATTTGTTACGAATTTATTACATTTGTTACAGTGCCATTATAGCAAGATTATGTAACTATGTCAACCACTAGATGTTGTCAATTATTTCTGCCGTTGCACTTTTTCTGTAATCGTGTTATACTGAAAAAAATCAGGAAAGGTGGGATCCGTATGGAAATAGGTGCACTTGCTTCAACCGCATTATACCAGATGAATCAGAACACCACAAAGGTCGGCGGCTATGAGACCCCCTCCGATATCGGTGTTGCCATGCTAAGCAAACAGTTAGATGTCAGTCAGACGAGCGGCGAAGCGCTCATCCGTGCCATGGAGTTGTCCGTCACCCCCGCGATTGGCAGCAATGTAGATCTTTATATATAAGGTATAGACAAGAAAAAAGAGTCGCAAGCGGCTCTTTTTTTATGTCTTTTTATAATAACCGGATACTTTTCTCTGTGATCTCGATCTTCCGCTCCTTATACAAGCGGCCTACCGCACGCTTGAACGCAGCCTTGCTCATCTGCATCTCCCGCATGATGATCTCCGGTGATGCCTTATCATTAAACGGCAGCACACCCGCATACTCTTCGATGACGCCCAGTACCTTTTCGGCATCCGCATCCATCTGTGTTTCTTTATTCGCACGACGTGTGAGATCCAGTTTGCCATCCGGCTTCACATCTGTGATCCGCGCCTCAATGATATCCCCGATCTTCAGATCAGATGTATCCTCGCTGCGCGGGATCATTGCCGAATAACGGTCGTCCACTGCTACGAATGTACCGAAATCATGTCCAAACTCATAGACTCTTCCGGTGACCGTCTCGCCCTTTTCATAAGGTGCTTCTGTTTCCAGCTTGTCATACAGATGCTTCATGCTCGCACACAGTCTGGAGCTCTTGTCCAGATACAGCGTCACGAGCACCTCATCTCCCTCACGCACTTTTCCATTCATCTCTTTATATGGAAGAAACAGGTCTTTTTCCAATCCCCAATCCAAAAATGCACCGATCTTCCCGACCTGCGACACGCGCAGCACTGCCAGTCCACCCAGCGTCAGCTTCGGCTGCGCGCAGGTCGCAATGATACGATCCTGTGAATCGCGGTACAAAAATACCTTCATTGAATCGCCCAGCACTGCATTTGCAGGCACCTGAGACTTCGGCAGCAATACTTTATCTGCGGAATCCCGGCTTTCGGCCAGATATACTCCGAAAGCTACTTTTTTTACAATGACCAGTGTCTGATATTCTCCTAATCTCATCTTATCTCCTATCAACTCTCTACCTATATCTATGCCTGATCGTGTATGCCGTGCTTTTCATAAAACAACAGATTGGCATAGGGTGACCCGTCTTCATCACACAGGCTCACTGCCGTACAGGACGGCTCTGCCGATATGTGCGGACAGATCGTATCGCCGAGCATCGCCGGTCTGCGGTATTCTGCCCAGATCCGGTAAACGTCAAAATTCTCTGGCAGGCATTCCTCTCCGATCAATATATATTTTGCATTATTCATATGCTGGTTGGTGTCTATAAAATAATGCGGCACGCGGATCGGCTCCCCAGCTTCTCCCTCCGGCAGTTGCGGCAGCTTCCGACCGAGATACTCCATGTCAAGCTGCGGCTCCGGCGGATATTTATCCACCATCTCTGGCAAAGGCCTCATCGGTTTTCCACTCTGCGTGTCCACACACACCCACACGGAATTGGCTTTCAGAATGATCTCGCCACGCGCATCCTCGATCTTGAAATTGCGCAGCCCGTAAAATCCCTTGATCGCATATGGCCATGTATAGATCTGTAGCTGCTCACCCAGCGCCGGATAACGCAGCACATCCACCTGCCAGCTACTCAGAATCCATGCAACATGGTTCTCTGTCAGATACTCCAGCCCGATACCGAGATCCTCCGACTGAAAGGTACAGCAGTCCTGCAGATAATCTAACAGTGCCGTCAATGTCGCTGTATGGTTTTTATTACATTCGCTGTAGCGGACGCGTGTCTGAAATGAATACATGTTTTCTCTCCTACCTGTCACCGGGGTGCGTTATTTTTCTGCACCAGATTTGTGACACTGCATTAGTATAACACATTTTTCCGCTTGAATCATCCGAAATATTCAATTAAATCATTTTTAAATCACATTTTTCTAACCATACATCCAACTTCTTTTTTATACAATAAAAATACCCCCAACACATTGTCTGTATCGGGGATATTCTCATCCAGCGCCGCAACTATTTCACTCTTTTGAAAGTCACCGTTTTTGCAACACCGGATTTTTTTATTAAGCTGACAATTCTTTTATAATTTTCTGAAGATGCCTTAATCTTAAATACCGCTTTTTTATTGATTCCCTTAAAGGCGTTTTTTCCTACACTTGTGATATTGCCCTGTATCGTAATAGCTTTCACATTTTTTGCTCCACTAAACGCTTCTTTTCCTATCTTTTTTACAGTGGACGGTATCGTCAGTGAACAAATTGCCGTAGATCCATTGGTATTATCAAGCGCATAATCACCAATCTGTGTTACCTTATATTTTTTGCCATTTACCTCTATGTCTTTCAAAATGTAGGCATCAAATTTTCCATCTTTTGCAGCCCCATTATATAATGTAAACAAAGATACTGTTTTTTTATCATCATTTAATGAAAATGTCTGATAATCTGTATCGCCCCAATCTGTCACCTGATATTTGGAACGTACTAATTTGAGTGCCATATCATCAGTTGGATTTCCCTCAGCATCTAAAAGATATATGCCGGTCCAGTAATAAACGTATTTTCCAAATGCCTCCACCGGTATTGTTTCCTCAAAAGTCACCGCATCTTTATCTTCAGCGGCTTTTTCCACATCGTTATACTTGGAATAAAACCGCACCGGATAACCCGCCTCTGACATACTTTTATCAGAAATAAATGTCCATTCTTTTCCAAATTCCAATTTCTTTCCTTTTGCATCTACGGCGTTTGTACTTCCATAAACTGTATCTCCCACACTTAATTCATAAAAATCATTATAGTTTACCAAGGAAAGATCTTGAAATGCAATTTTATCATTCGCAATCTCTGTTTCCGCTGCATAAACAGTATCCGCCCCACCCCCAAACAGCGGGATATCTGCCATCACCAGTGCCATTGCTAACATTCCTGTTAAAAGTCTCTTTTTCATTTTAATATACCTCCTCGTATTGTAGATCATGTTGTATCAATAAGTTTATTATATACAACATATTTATTATATCCAATCTATTAAAATAATACAATACCTCTTATTATTTTTCCAAGGAGACTTGCTTATGATAGATTATAAGCCTTTTTGGGATACACTTGAAAAATCAGACGATAATTGGTACACACTTACGCATAAGCACAATATAAACCCAGCCACATTACATCGCTTAAAGCACAATTTACCTATTTCTACCGTTACAATTGATTTATTTTGCAAAATTCTTCATTGTGAAGTGTCTGACATCATCCGTTTTATTCCGGATGAAGAATAAACATAAACCGGATTCGCACTTTCCCTTGCATAGATTCAAAAGATATGTTATTCTATGCATAGAAAAAGGGAAAGCCAGAGAAGCGGCTTACCCCGAACAATTAAGTAACTGTTTTATTACCAGCCGTCATTATTCGCAGTAATGGCGGCTATTTTCGTTTTCCCTTGAAAATCGTGTAACACAATCCAACAAGGGCGCAAATGAATATCCCTATCTGAATTAAATCAGAATATGTAACATACATTGGCAACGCCCTCCTTTCTTTCGTCTGGAGGGTAAGCCGCCTGGCTCTCTGGTTTCCCATGTGCGAAGTATATCATAACTGGTCAACCTTCCGAATTCTATAATTCTATTACTTAAATATTCCAACACAGCTATAAAATAAGCATTCTTCACCTACTTCTCATCAACAACCTGGAAGATATAGAACTTCAAATAATAGCTCTCCGGCACATTCGGCGAATGAGACCACAGGATCGGGTGATCCGGTGCCTGCGTGCGGAATTCTACCTGACGCAGACGCTTGTGCACGGAAGTCGCTGCCTCACGAATGGTCTTGGTAAACAGTTCCTGTGTCATAAAATGCGAGCAGGAACAGGTTGCCAGATAGCCGCCGTCCCGCACGAGTTTCAGACCCTTCCGGTTGATCTCGCGATATCCCTTGATCGCATTTTTTGTTGCTTCTCTGGATTTAGTGAATGCCGGCGGATCAAGAATCACTACATCATAATCCTCACCTGCTTCTGCCAGACGCGGCAATTCGTCTAATACATCTGCGCACCGGAAATGTACTGTCTGATCCAGATGGTTGAGCCGCGCGTTCGCCTCGGCCTGCTGCACCGCATATTCCGAAATATCGAGTCCCAGCACATCCGATGCACCCGCAATCCCGGCATTGAGTGCGAACGTACCCATATGGGTAAAACAGTCGAGCACCTTTTTTCCCTTGCAGATCCGCTGCATCGCCAGCCGGTTATACTTCTGATCCAGAAAAAATCCGGTTTTCTGTCCGTTCACGACATCCACAAGATAATGCACGCCGTTCTCAACAATCTCAACATTGGTATCAAACGCTTCGCCGATAAAATCCTTGATCTTAGGCAGTCCTTCTTTTTTGCGCTCATTCGCATCACTGCGCTCATAAACGCCCCGCACATGAACACCGTCTGCCTCCAGTGTCTCCTTCAGGAGACAAACCAGCGTCAGCTTAAACTGCTCCATTCCGAGTGCCAGACACTGAACAACCAGCACATCCTCATATTTATCTACCACAAATCCGGGCAGGAAATCTGCCTCTCCGAATATCACCCGGCAGGAAGATATATCTACCGTAGTCTTGCGGTATTCCCACGCCCGCTGCACACGCATCCGCAGGAAATTCTCGTCGATCTCCTGATCTACATGTCGTGTCATCAGTCGAATCCGGATTTTGGAATTCTGATTGATAAATCCACGTCCCATCGGATAACCGTCAAAGTCATGCACGATCACCATGTCACCATTTTCAAATGATCCCATGATCGTATCAATCTCGTTATCAAAAATCCACAATCCTCCGGACTTGATCGTCCGTCCTTCACCTTTTTTTAATGTAACAATTGCTCCCATTAACTGATTCCTTATTGCTGTTCTTCCGTCTCTTCAGCGTCCAATGCCTGATCTGCCAGCTTCTCAAATTCTTTCCGGACATTCCAGAAGCAATCCAGCAGTTTCGGCGAGAACACACCGCACTCTCCGGAAATGATCATCTGAAATGCCTTTTCTTTTGAAAAAGCGCTCTTGTATACTCGCTTATTAACGAGCGCATCATATACATCTGCCACTGATACGATCTGCGCGGAAATCGGGATCTCTTCTCCCTTCAATCCATCCGGATAGCCCTTGCCATCGTAACGTTCGTGATGATGGCGGCAGATCTCGTAGCATACCTTTCCGTATTCCTCATCCCATACATTCTTGATATTCATCAGAATCTCGCCACCTCTGGTCGTATGGGATTTCATGTATTCAAATTCTTCTTTTGTCAGTTTACCCGGTTTGAGCAAAATAGAATCCGGCACGGCAATTTTTCCGATATCATGCAATGCACTTGCAGATACGATGACCTCGATCTTCTCCGGGGTCAGTTCATATTCCGGATAGGATCTCATCAGTTCTTCCGCAAGGATTCTGGTATAACCCTTCACGCGCTTGATGTGTTCCCCGCTCTCCAGATTACGATACTCTACGACCGTACCGAGGATATCGATGACATTCGCGCGGCTTCGATGGAGCTGTTTTGCCTGCTTCTGAAGTAACTGATACTGCTTTTTGAGTGTTCTGGTCTGCTCCTCTACCTTCTGCTCCAGCCGGTTCTGATACTGATATAAGGAAATTACGTTGTTCACGCGGCGCTTTACCAGTCGCGCATCAAACGGTCGGTGAATAAAATCGGACACACCCAGATCAAAGCAACGGCTCTCTGTCTGGCTGTTATTGTCACTGCTAATGATCATGACAGCCAATTGTTTACTCCACGGCTGTTTATTCACACACTCCAGCACCTCGAAACCGTCCATCTCCGGCATAAACAGATCCAGGAGCATGAGCGCGATATCATTTCTCTTCTGGGCAAGGATCTCTAACGCCTGTCTGCCGTTCTCTGCCATCAGAATCTCATATTCATCTTTCAGCATCTCCGCCAGTATCTCGCGATTGATATCCACATCATCTACAATAAGTATCTTTGTTCGCATATTTTTCTCCTTTAGTCAACCAATTCCGGTCGAACTGTACCTGAAATCTGATGGTTTGCAAACAATGCGATTCTCTTGCGAACCCGTTTTACCGTTATCCCTTTCACGGACTTCGCGTTCCATTTGATCCCATCAATATCTACTGTCACGCCGTCATACAGATACCCCTCTATCACGGCCTGTACATTCTCTGCGTCTTTTTTCTGCAGCTCCAGCAATTCTTTTTTTTGCGTGAACAACTGCTCCATCTGACGCTCCTTTGTATAAATAGCACTTTCGATCTTGAGATACAGATCCATTGTATTTCTGATCTCCGGCGCATATTTTTTCTGAAAATTACCGCTGGCATCCTGCAATGCCCGCAATTCCTGATCTACCGCGGTGATCTTGTCATTGATCTCGCGTTCCTTTCGCTCGATACGCTCTGCCATTCCCAGCTTCATGTAGGTCTTGAGACCCGATTTATTACCCATGCTCTGCGCGCGCAGACCACACTCGGCGCATACACTGCCTCCTGCAAAAGAGCCTTTTTTACCGATTGCCTGAACCATTCCCTCTGCATGAACGTGTGAATTCAGAAAATAATCGCCCTGCACATTTCCTCCGGCGTAGACCTCTGCTCCCTCAAAGAAATATCCGATGACATCCTTTGCCGCATGCACAAATCCGGTCCCACCGGCATTCATTCCTTTTCGCAGAAATACATTCGCTGCCGTTTTGATCTCGGCCGACTCCACAAATCCCATAACTACGATATCGCCGGTCGCACTGATCTTGGCACCACTGCTCACATTTCCCTCTACGAGAACGTTACCGGCATATGAGACATCACCGGTCGCCATATTCACATCCTGAACGATCAGCAGTTCTGTCACCTGCAGCAGCGATCCGCACAGCGTCACAATTCCCTGCAGATCAGAAATATAGGTCAGTCCATCCTTTTGTCTGGTGAATCCGCTTCCGGTCAGAATTCCCTGTTCCTTTCCGCGTCGGGCAATCAGTGATCGTCCGGTGATCGTCATTCCGTTCTGTCCACTGGTCGCCTCATGGTAGACAGCCAGCTTCTGTCCCTTTTGTACCGTTTCGAACCATTCCACATCCCGGTAATCGATACTGCCGTCATCCAGACACTTGGGCGTACGTGCCACGCTGGTCCGGAAAAAATATTCATACCAGCCATCTTCGCCGGCTATCATCGGATCGCCTTCTGCGATCAACACTGCCTTTCGCGACGCGTTGCCACGTACAATTTCATTGATTACATCATATTTAATGCCATATATGACTCCATGCCGGTTGAGTTCCTTGACGATCTCGATCTTGCTGATCTCGTCCCTGTTGCCGAGCACATCAATATATGCCTGCATCTCATCTGCACTCACAGTCACACGACAGTGCTCGGATTCCCCCAGTCTGGTCGGTACACCGGCCTGTTCGATCAGTTCATCAATCGACGCGAGCTGCGTCTGTACCCACACTGCGGGATCCTGCTCCAATGCCAGCCGCCGTTCCCGCATATCCTTCGCGGTATACATCAGACTGGAATAATAGCTGACATCCAGACCGTTCTCCAGCCCCAGACGAAGCTCCCTCATCTGCTCATGAGTATAATACGCATTCCGGTATACGCTAACATCCAGCATATGCTCCAGCCCCAGACGAAGTTCCCTCATCTGCTGCCAGTTAAAAGCCGAATCACTGTACACGGATACGTCCAATCCTTCTTTCAGACCCCAGAATACTTCACGCAAGGCAATCCCTCTCAAATCCTTGCGCACATAGCCATTAATCTGCAAGCCATTGCGCAGCGCTTCCCTGATCTCCTCTAACTGCTCTGCATCATAGCCTTCCACAATATAATTGACAATATTGATCTTGTCATGCAGCGCCAGCCGCAACTGCTTAAGCACACCCGGATCCAGTGCCTTGTAAGCGGACAGATCCACGCCCTCGCTCAGGCCGAGACGAAGCTGCTTCATTGTCTCGTAACCGACGCGCGGCGATGCATAACTCGTCACGTCCAGCCCTGCTTCGAGCCCCAGCCGGATCTCCCTCATCTGGAACCAGTCAAATTGCAGCGATGCATATTTTTTTACCGGAAGTCCCTTCTCCAGTCCCAGACGAATCTCATGCATCTGAATCGCTAAAAATTCGATTCTGGCATAGATTGACACATCCAGCCCCTGCGCCAGTCCTGCCTGGATCTCTTCAAGCTGGTCTTTGGTGTAATCTTTTTGTGTCAGTTGTGTATACACCCTGTTCATCCGTTCGTCCTTTCGCTATGTCACTTGTAAGTGATGCGCTATAACTGCTTCACGGCAGCTACAACAGCCTCATAGTCGGCGGTGACCTGCTTTAACAATTCCTCGCAGTGAGCCTTATCCACGGGCTCCGTCTCCCAATGTCTGAGCGCCTCTGTCAATTCACTGGCTGAAATTCCGAGGTTCTTAAAACTTAAGTTCTGGCTGACACCTTTCAGAGAATGTGCAGCACGGAATGCCTGATCCATATCATCATTTTTCAGCCCTGCCAGAAGATTTTCATAGCTCTTGTCATCCAGAAATTTTAATGCGAATCTCTGAATCAGTTCATCCTTGGGAATTCTCTGGCGTACATCTTCGAAATCACCGCCAAAGCTTTCATAACACTCTTGTATTGTCATTACTTTTTCTCCTTTTTCGTCTGTATATGTCTCATGCCTTTCGGCAAAAGTAATCCAAACGGCTGTAAGTGGACAGACTTCCAGCCATGATATACTCATTATACAGATAATCCCTCTATATTTCAATGTTTTATTTGCGAAGTTTGCCAGTAAAAACCCCTCTGCACATACCGTACAGAGGGGTTTTCATACAGGGGATCGTTTTTAGTCATACAAAGACATATGATATTTTGCCATCCGATAGATCTTATATGCTACGACTGCAATAAATGATACGATGATATAGATCGTTGTTCCTACTCCTGCCAGACTTCCTATAATTACTAATAACCACATTAACGGGTTCATGCTTTATGTCCTCCATGTTCTGAATTTTCTGTTTTCTCATCCGCACCGGGCAGATTCTCGATGCGCCAGCACCAAACGGCTGCGCCCACCATCACCACTGCCATTACCGCTACAACTATCATGTCCATATATGTTCCTCCTTTTGGAATATATAAATAAGCCTGTGTGCGATTTTGGCATACACAAATAAACCTATGCTGCAAATGCTTCACACAGGCAACGAAATGTTTGCTTTCTGCTTTCTAATCGGTTCTATATTCTGTTGTAGTGTTGGTTATACGGATTTTTTCCCATCCAGATCATGGATATATTGAATTGTCGTCACGAGTCCCTGTGCCAGATCCGGCAGGACATACTCGCTCCGATATAAAAAGAAACCGGGTTCTGCGGCAGACTGCACCTCTCCCACTGACAGCTCGGTCAGCAGCACACGAAGTGCGCGTCTGTTCAGACGGATCGCACGGATCTGCGGCATACGGGTCTGTGCACCGATCATCTGCTCGGTACACGCCTCATCCGAAAGGATCAGATCCGGGATCAGGCGATAGACAGCATCCATATCTGTGGCTGCTGCCTGAAAATGGGCAGACGATATCCGTGATTCGCCGGAGCATACACCGGCGAACAGCATCCATACTGCAAGCAGATAGATCATTATGCATTTCCTCTTGGATATTGTCTGTCTCATGTTCTTCATCGTCAGATTACCTCTCGCCTATCATAGCACTTTGCGGGCGAACACGCAAGATGTCCGAACTGACACTCATAAAAATAACAGGCAGACACATCTATTGATATGCTGCCTGTTATTCTTCTATGCTTCTACATGATCTTTTGCAACGTTATTCTCGCAATGTATCTCCGTTATTTGATAAATCCGACCTGTTTGCTGATCAGTTCCACCTGTTCATCTTTCTTCTTGTTGTATTCTACTTTTTTCTCTTCAAAAAAATTTCTACCATAAGAATCAATAGATACGATCAATGGTCCAAACTCCTTCACATGACTATGCCATAACGTCTCAGGCATACCAAGATCCTTCCACTGCGCTTCTACAATCTCTTCCACTTCAGTAGCTGCAACCACCGCATTTCCTGCCGGGAACACGCAATGGAGCGCACCGAAATCTCTACATGCACGCTCTGTATTCTCTTTCATACCGCCTTTTCCAACGATCACACGTACACCGGTTGTCTGCACAAATTCATATTCAAATTTTTCCATACGCATAGATGTTGTCGGACCTACAGATACCATCTCATACTTTTCATCCCCGAGCGGGCGAATGATCGGTCCTGCATGCAGGATCGCCGCATCACGCACATCGACAGGAATCTCTCTGCCCTCTTCCACGACACGACGATGCGCCACATCACGACAAGTCGTAATATCCCCTGTCAGATATATAATATCTCCAATATGAATATCCTTCAGATCCTCTGCCGAAATTGGTGTAAACAGAACCTTTTTTCCATCTCTTATCTCTACTGCCATTATTTCTCGCTCCCTTCCTGATTATTTTTCTTCTCTATACTCAAAGCCTGTATGTGTATCTACCGTGTAATTAAGATCCTTATCAAATACAATATGACCTCTCCGATGGCTCCAGCATCCGACATTCACAGCTACTCCGATCGCAGACGGATGACGCGCGGTATTCTCAATATTGACACCCATAACCGAATAATTGCCACCCATTCCCTGCGGGCCGAGACCGATGGCATTGATACCATCCTCCAGTAATCTCTCCATCTTTTCCGCATTCGCATTCTCATTATGGGAGCCAACCGGTCTCATCAATGCTTTCTTGGAATTCAATGCCGCTGTCTCTACCGACGTTCCAACTCCTACACCTACCAGCAATGGCGGACACGCATTCAAACCATAGCTTGTCATGCGGTCAAGTACAAACTTTGTCACTCCCTCATATCCTTCACCGGGCATCAGAACCGTTGCATTACCGGGCAGCGTACATCCGCCTCCCGCCATATAAGTATAGATCTCACACTGATCGGAATTCGGTACAATATCCCACCATACGGTCGGCGTTCCTTTTCCAACATTTTTTCCGGTATTATACTCATCAAAGGTCTCAACCGAATTATGGCGAAGCGGTGTGTCAAACGTTGCTTTTATAACCGCTTCTTTTAAAAGCGCCTCCAGATCATCAATCAGTGGAAATCTCGTTCCGCATTTTACCCAGAACTGCAAAACGCCTGTATCCTGACATGACGGCCGGTCGAGCCGGATCGCCAGTTCCTGATTGCGGAACATCGTGTCATAAATAACCTTTGCCATCGGGCTCTCCTCTTTTGTTCTCAGTTCCTCAAGCTTTGCAATCACATCATCCGGCAGTTTTTTTGCCGTAAATCCCACGAACTGAGCCATAATATCGGTCAGTTTCTGAACCTGTACTTCACTAGACATACTTTTTTCCTCCATACTCTCATTATTATGTATCAAATCATCTTTCCGCCGCATCGGTATATATCTCATGTACGGCATAAATTACGGATAGAACGGAAATGCAACCGGCAGAATAATCATACTGATCACAGTCGCTATCAGGATCAATGGCAGACCTGCTTTGGCGTAATCATTAAATTTATAATTTCCTGCTCCGACAACCATCGTATTCGCCGGCATGCCAATCGGTGTCGCATACGCACATGAACCGCCTATCACACAGGCCATTAGCACTGCACGCGGATCAGCGCCCATTCCCTGTGCGATAGAGACACATATCGGTGCCATCAAAGCTGTCGTTGCCGTATTTGACATAAAATTAGTCATCACACAACACAGCAGGAACACAACCAGTGTAAAAAATACCGGTGACGGATGATCGCCAAGTGCTCCAATCACCTGATCTGCGATCATCTCCCCTGCTCCCGTCACTTCCAGTGCCTTAGCGAGTGAAAGCGTACCGCCGAACAAAAAGATTGTTTTGAGATCAATCGATTTCAGTGCATCCTTCTCCGAAATAACACCCGTCAGTATCAGCAGAATTGCTCCCACACATCCGGTTATGCACAGTTTGATACCAATTTTTTCTTCAAAAATCATTCCGATCAGTGTAACGATCAGAATAACCAGCGATAATACTTTCTTCCACTTTGGAACTTTTCCAAAATCCTGTGATTCATCAAAAATAGAATCATCTTCATCTACAGTATCATGATGCGGCAGGATGCGGAATCCAATCGTCGCATAAAACAGGATACCAGCGATCAAAATCGGCAGCCCGACGATCGCATACTCAAAAAATCCAAATGACAGATCAAGCGGCTCTAGTGCTGACTGTGCGATCATGTTACCCGGTGCGCCGATCAATGACAGATTTCCGCCCATCGCAGCGGCAAAGACAAGCGGCATCAACAGTCGTGATCTCTTATAGCCGGACTTTGCCGCAATACCAATAACGACCGGGATCAACACCGCTGCTGTTCCTGTGTTCGACAAAAAGCCACTCATAACACCCACAATGATCATGATTGCTACGATAAGTCCTCGTTCTGTCTTTGCGAACTTCGTCACCAGACTACCAATCTCATTTGCCATGCCAGTCTCAAACAGCGCACCACCGACAATGAACATTGCAACAAACAGTATCACATTGCTATTGATAAATCCGCTAAATGCATCCGATACATTCAGCACACCGGTAATCACCAGTCCAATACATACAATCATCGATGTCAATCCCAGCGGTATCTTTTCCGTGACAAACATCACAATGGCAAACACCAGAAAAATCAAGGTTATAATTGCTGGATTCATACAATCTCCTCCGTCTGTAACTTATTTGTTAGCTGCGACACGGCCATGTCAATTCCTCTTGCTGTGATTATCTTACCTCCGTTTTAGTATAATGTACATTTCATATAATTGACATCAGTATAGTTTTTTCCTATACTGAATTTATAAATAGATTATTCGCACACGAGAAAGTAATGGAGGCCAGCAATCATGACACTTACCCAGTTAGAATACTTTTGTGCAGTCTGCAGATACCACAGCATCACACGCGCCGCCGATGCTCTTTTTGTCTCCCAGCCAACGATCTCCACATCGATCCGGGATCTGGAAAAAGAATTTAATCTGAGACTTTTTACTCATGGTAGAAACAGAATTACGCTCACAAAGGACGGAGACGCTTTTTATCAGAAAGCAGAAACTATCTTAAAACAGACACATGCTCTTTACGCTGATTTTTCAAATACACAGGAGAAAATTCATCCATTGCGTATCGGCATACCACCAATGATCAGCACAGTATTTTTCCCACGTATCACCGATCTGTTTGAAATGCAATATGGAATCCCCATTCAGCTCTTTGAATATGGTTCTATCCGCGCACGCACGATGCTCGACGCGGAACAGATTGATGTAGCAATTGTTAATATGGATTTTTATAATCTGGATAAATATAACAGCTATGTAATGATGGAAGACCGTTATGTCTACTGTGTCTCAAAAACACACCGTTATGCAGATGAAACAGCGATTACTTCAGAAATGTTACAGGACGAATCAATCATCCTGTTTAATACCGATTCCGTGCAGACCCAGACCGTAATCACGCGCCTGCGGTCATCCGGAATCACACCTACAATACGCATGTACTGTAGTCAGCTGGCTACTGTATTGAATTTTGTCAGAGGCGGGAATTGCGGCGCATTTTTATATTCGTCCATTGCCGTCAATCCCAGAGATTTCTCAGAGATCCCGATCGCACCGGAGATCACAAGCAAATTCGGGATCATCTGGAAAAAGGGTATTTTTGTACCCGATCAGCTCACAAAGTTTATCTCATTTATCAAAAGCTATGATGTGTCGCCGTATCTGCCCCACTTTTAACTGTGAGGCAGATCCAGCGTCTCATTCATGCTGCCGGTGCGATAGCCCTGCAGATCCAGCGCCACATAGGTAAACCCATAGGAATGAAATGCTTCATTTACCTGCTGCCTGGTCGCATCCTCCATCAGTTTTGCAAATTCCTGCGGCAGGAGCTCTATGCGGGCGATCGTTCCGTGGATACGTACGCGCACCTGCGAAAATCCCAGGTCGAGCAACAGCTGTTCAGCCTGATCGACCATATGCAGCTTATGCTCCGTGATCGTCTCCCCGTAAGGGAAACGGCTGCTCAGGCACGCAAACGACTGTTTTTCCCATGTGGGAAGTCCGAACTGTCTGGAAAGTTCACGGATCTCCTGCTTGTTCAGCCCTACGCGACGCAGCGGGCTTTTGACGCCCAGTTCTGCCACGGCCTGTAATCCCGGACGGTAATCGCCGTTATCATCCATGTTCGACCCTTCCGCAACAGCGGCGATACCCTCTTTTTCGGTGATCGCAAGTATCTTCTCGAACAGTTCATGCTTGCAAAGATAGCATCTGTTCGGCGGATTCTGTGAGAATCCCTCGATCTGCAATTCTTCCGATTCCACGATAAAATGCCGGATACCATTGTTCTCACAATAGGCCGCTGCCTCTTTTAATTCACGCTGTGGAAACGAGCAGGACTTTGCCGTGACTGCGATTACACGCTCTCCCAGTGCCTCTTTTGCCGCATAGAGCAGAAATGTTGAGTCCACGCCGCTCGAAAATGCGACTGCGACACTGCCTAATGACCTCAGATACTCCTGTAACTGTTCATATTTTCGCTGTAATCCTTCTGTCATATCACGCTTCCTCCTTCCGGTAGGGCGCACACAGATCCCTGATCACTTCCCCCGCCAGCACCAGTCCTGCCACGGCAGGGACGAATGCTGTACTGCCCGGGATATCACGCCGTTCGGTACATTTATGAGCTGCCCCCGGCGGACAGATACAGTGCGTTCTGCAGCTGATGGACATGTCCTCGATCGGGCGGGTCGGTTTTTCATCCGAATAGACGACCTTGAGTTTTTTTACCCCTCTTTTTTTCAACTCTCTGCGCATCACCTTCGCCAACGGATCCATATGTGTCTTGTAGATATCTGCGACCATAAAACGGCTCGCATCCAGCTTGTTGCCGGCACCCATCGCACTGATCACCGGAACACCCAGTTCTTTTGCCCGCATGATGATCTCCAGCTTGGCTGTCACCGTATCGACTGCATCTACTATATAATCATATTCATTAAACGGAAATTGATCTGCATTTTCCGGCAGGAAAAAGCACTGATGTGTGCGGATATCCACATCCGGATTGATGGAGAGCATCCGCTCCTTCATGACTTCTACCTTATATTTTCCGACGGTTGCCCGCGTCGCTATGATCTGACGGTTCAGGTTCGTCAGACATACCTTATCATCATCGATCAGGTCAAATGCGCCGACACCGCTGCGCACCAGCGCCTCACACACATACCCGCCGACACCGCCGATGCCAAATACCGCTACTCTCGACCGCGATAGCTGCTGCATCGCTTCTTCCCCGAGGAGCAGTTGTGTTCTCGAAAACTGATTTAACATGTTCGTTCCTCTCTTTAAATATCATTGCCTTCATTACACGGACAAAGGCAGACACCCACCAGAGTATCCGCCTTCTGTTATCCTACCTGTTCGGTTGGTTTTATAAATTTTACAATCTCCGCCCGATTCTGTCAAGAGTATCGTTCAATCCTTTGCCTTGATCGCAATCTTGACGATCGTCACAACGACTGCATACATGACACCCGCCACCGGCCATACGATCCATGTCGTATCCCACCGGCCGGTCGGCAGGGAGATCGCCAGATAGATCGCGACTGCCGTCAGCCAGTAGATGGTCGCGATCCGGCTCAGTAACGGCGCAATGCGCTTCTTTTGCGGCGTGTAGTCTCCCTCCTGCAATAGTTTATCGTAGCTTTCTTTGATCATACCGGCTCTGACAAACAGGTTGACTGCGATCGCCACCAGGATCAGCAATACCCCCACCATAGCCGCGACCACTTCTCCCCGCTCCGTCAGGAACGCAGCCATCAGCAGCGGCACACTGCACAATACACATAAAACAACACCGATTCCTACATATCTGTTAAACATGCCCTCGTATTCACTCCGTTTCTCCTTCGCCATACCGTCAATGCCATATGCGGTATCGATCTCATCCGTATCGAGAAATTCATACTTTTTCGCTTCATTCCCGCACCTGATAAATGTATAGACCGCTGCTGCCACCAGCACAAGTAATGTCAGCATACCGATCCCACCCGCCAGATTCTCCGTTATACCGAATACGTGGCTGTCAGACAATGCTCCCAGCACGATCAACAGCACCGGTGAGATCACACACATAGATGTTGCAAGTGCCACCAGTGGCGCCTGACGCCGTTTTAATTCCAGAAATTCCGAGGCTTCTTCCATGCTCACAGTACGGATCTGTCTGTCACTCTCCGCCAACTCTGTCAGTGCCGCCGTACCTTCGCTGCGCGTGACATCATCCTTTAATAAATAATCGGTAGATACTCCGAATAATTCTGCCATCTGAATGATCCGATTGATATCCGGGATCGACTGTGCACCTTCCCATTTGGATACCGACTGTCTGGATACCTGCAGTTTTTCTGCCAGTTCTTCCTGACTCCAGCCGTTTCTTTTTCTCTCTTCTATGATCTTGTCTGCCAATATCATACAACAATCCTCCTGTTTTCGATTTGTTTTCCATCGGTTGTTCGAACAATCTCATCTTATGAAAAAAAACGGTTGCACGCTATCAATCGGACTTTGCAATTTGTAAACTGCCGGTTGCAGCTACGGTTTTCCGGCGTTTATCTCCTCCTGCAGCACTCGTCCCACTGCCTCCGCAAATTCACCGATATTACAGATCTTCACCAATTCACGCCCGAAGATCCGAACCGCAGTCTCTCCCGCACGCGTACTTCCCATAAAGATACCGACCACCCGCACTCCATGATGTCTCAATCTCCGGACTTCCCTGATCGTATCCTGCACAGCCGTCAGATCCGTGTACTCTTTATCCCTGTAAAACGCTCCTTCTCCAACATTCCGGTCATCCTGCGGACTCGCATCGGTCAGCACCAGCAGGATCTTTTGTGGCTGATCACTCCTTTCCATCAAGACCTCTGCTGCCCGGAACGCGAGTCCGTCACGATTGTTGCCCGCCGCAACGTATCGGAACAATTCCGCCTCTCCATGCTCTTCTTCATAGCTTTTAAATATCCGCATCACCGTATAGCCCCGAACACTGCAATAGGAACAGATCTGTACCGGAATCCTGCACTGACCCAGACTCTTCGCCAATACATACGCCTGCGCCGCGATCTGCTCCTGCATCTGCTTTCTCGAAGAAGATGCATCCATTAATATATCGACTGAGAATCCCGGTGAATCCGTCTCCTCCCGGCGCTCAAAGATCCCCGGATCGTCCAGATAGACGGCTTTCCACACTTTTGACGGATGAAGCGTACCATGTATCGCAGTCCTCGCGAATGCCTCTTCCCGTTCCTCCAGACAGATCCTCATTTTCTCTGTGAGTTTTCGAATACTGTTCTGATACAGTGCCCGGTTCTGTTCAAAATGGTGTCTGTTCTTCGCATATTGCTGCTCACACGCCTCATTGAATTCGCGTATTTCCCGCAGTTCTCTTCCTTTTACCGGGTTATGCCCATCTGCCGTTCCTTTTTTTAAAGTGCCCCTGACAGTTTCCTGAATACCTCTCGTAAACAACAGATGACAATTTTTATGATTTCCGGTACATACATTTTGCTCTATCTGCTCCTGCTGCCGCCCTGAATATATACTTTTTCCAAAACAGGCTTCCACATACCGTTTTGCGGCTTCCGGATCCTGGCGCACAGAAAACTGCAACAGATAATGCCTTGCCCGGTCATTTGCCGCATTTGTGCCATCTGCGCTGAGGTCTGCATCCTCATAGTTTTTTGCCCGCACATACCCGGAGCTCACTTTTCCCACCGAATGGAAGGCACCTACGACCTTTTGCAAAAAATAGGCACCCTTCTTGTTCACTGCAGTAGCCGGACGATAAGAAAAATACTTCCACAAGTTCTGTCTGGTCTGTTCAATGATCTGATCTGTGGTCATCTCTCCCGTATAAGAAAATGCATGCAGGACTTCTTCATTGTCTGCATTCAGGCCGGAATCTTCCCCCAGGATCTCTCTGCAATGTCCGTTTCTGATCTGTTCGATCACTGAATACTCCTTGTATTTCCGGTAACGGCTCAGATTCTCCTCCGCATATTCCTTTCGCAGATCCTCCAGCGCAGAACGCGTCTTCCGTTCCTTTTGATATAACGCATGTTCCAGTCCGATCCAAAGCAGACCCTCATACAGTTCCCGGTCTTTACCACCCAATTGATTGAAAAAACGATCGATCTTCTCCTGATCGTACCATTTATACATTAAACCAATGATCAGATTCAGATACATATCTGCTGTTCCGTCCGGTGTAAATGCAAGGAAAAGCGGCTCTATTCCATAATTCTCCGCTGCTGCCCATATGAAATTACGTGCCCTTTTGGCTTCTGCCAATTCTTTCTCTGCCATCACTCGCCAAACCACTCGCTCCGCGTCATTTTTCTTGAGATCCTCGTATGGATCGTATCCCGGATCAATGTCTGCTCATATGGATCAAATGATTTATTCGTAAGTCCCATATCCAATGCGGTATAGATATCCAGTCCCCTCTCTATCAATCCGACTGCACCCAGAAGTCCGCGCAGATCCAGTGCTTTTGACGAGATCTCACCATTTTCACATTTTTTATATAATTCCAGAAACATCTCCGCCAGTTCTCCGGCGCCATCCTTCCCAAGAGCCGGAGTCTGTGCCCGGAGCAAACGGATCAGGCTGCTCTTGGAGATCACCGGCATCTGAATCACCGCAAACCGTGATACCAGTGCCTCGTTCAGTTCTTTTGTACCGGCATACCCGTAATTCATCGTAGCGATAAACCGTGTTGCCGGATGCAGTTCGATCCGCTCGTACCCCGGCACATCGATGCTCCGTCGAAAATCCAGTGTCGCATGAAGAACTGCCAGTGCCTCACTCCTAGCCATATTTACCTCATCTAACACTGCAAAACCGCCGGCCTTTGCCGCTGCATACACCGGTCCCGGCCGGAAGATCACTTCGCCTCCGCGAAATGTGTCCATACCGATCAACGATGCCGCATCCATATTGACATGAAAAGACACATCCCAGCGCGGTCTTCCAAATACACCGGCCAGATTCTCTGCAAACAGATTCTTGCCTGTCGCCTTCTCACCGACTAACAGCAGATTCTCTCCGCACAGGATCGCCGCGATCGCCTGCTCCCACACTTCTTTTCCGTAATATAACTGTTCCGGCCCGGGAATTCTCGATCTGTAGATGTCAGCTACCTGATATTTCTCCTGAAACGCTGCGATCCCCTCGATCAGATCCTCCCGGATGCCCAATTCTCTTAATTTATCTAACATTCATTGACACTTCCTTTTCCGGTATACGGCCTAATTACTCCTTGTTCCCGTAAGCTGCATCCTTCTTCAGTTTGTCATCATACGCTTTCATATCTTTTTTATTACCAAAATATTATAAGCTAAATTCGTTTATCCGGCAACGCAAACAGTCTATCTATTACCGGATGAATAGCTGTAGATACACGAGTATATATGTAACATTTTATTTTCTTTTTTTATTTCTAAAATATCATTTTCTTCTTCAATAATCTCTCACTCCTATTTTGGTAATACTAACTGTGAATTTTTCAATAATCCTGCAATAACAGAGTTATATTTGGCTGTTCCGTAATCTTCAACGATGCTTGTTATTCTAGCCCCGGCATCCTTGGAAGAAGCACCACACAGAAAAACTCTCTCATCCGCTGTTCCATAATCCAACACGATAAAACGATCATGGAATATACCACCAGTCTTCTTCATTGACAGTTTTACAGTTGGATATTCCTTACGGAAATCCGTATATTCTATGTCGTGAAGTTTATTATTTCCAACATTATCACTAAATAAAATAATATTTACGCCTGTCGGAGAATTCTTAAGATGCACCAGCGTTCTTAATCCAATGTAATTGTCAACAACATATATTGATGACTTTGCCTGCCTGTAAATAGACTCGTAAACCTCATCCGCACTACTAAATTTTGCATTAAACATGAGCCACTTTTCATCATCGTCTGAAATAAAACTATTCATCATATCCGCAAGTTCAGATTTCGTCACTACATCCTTCAAGCCTTCTGCGACATCAGAAA
>JBNMHW010000015.1:0-40933 GCA_050872965.1 bacterium
CGGATCAGATAATAATGCAGAAAACTTTTGAAATCTTGTTTTATAAGATTTAATCATATACACCCCTGCCTATATTTTAACACAATGAAAGGAACCTGCGAACAGATTCCTTTCCATTTTTTCCTTAAGTTTATGATGTTGGGCTAAGCCGGTGGTTCTGAGTATCCTATTTTGCTTGATATTCGCTTGAAATCCGTTTATGATGAATAGAGAATACGGTGTGGGCAAGTGCCCTATAAATATAAAGGAGACACAGCGATGCAGATTGTACCTATTACAAGTGTGAATAAAAGCGGATTTCTTCCAATGATTCCGCGGGAACTGCTCCATGATCAGGAAATACTGTTTGGTGCGATAGATGGAGGCACCGGCTGTGGGCTGGCTGCGTATGAGATATGGAAGGACCGGTGTGTGATCAACTGGATCTGGGTAGCGCCTCCGTGGAGAGGGGAGGGCATCGGCTCCGCACTGCTGGACGCAGTGTGCGAGGATGCTTTTGCAAAAAGAGCGCATGTGCAGCTATGCTATCGGGCAGCGGCAGACGGCTGTGAGCTGCTGGATCTGATGCTGCTGCGCAGGGGATTTTTAGTGACGGCGGATGAAGTCATTTCCTGTGAGGTGACAGGGGAGGAGCTTTTGAACAGTCCGTTGATGAAGCATGCGAAGCCGCAAAAGAACAGAGGAACTCGCATCCTGCCGCTTTCAAAGGTTGAACCGTATGCGCTGCGTGCGTGTGCGGTGCTGAATGAGGAGCATGGCAATTATCAGGCAAGCCGCGCGGATTATGCGGGCGCGGATGTGCAGCGCAGCATGGCGCTGCTCGTAGATACAAAGGTGCGGGGCTGTGTGCTGGTTCATCCGGATGGAGAGCCGGGATGCCTGCGGCTTGGCATGTTTTATCTGGATGAGCAATGTGCGAATATGGGTATTTCCTTTTTGCGTACCTGCGTCGCACATAGCATGGAGCTTCCGGAGGGGATAAAAAAGCTCCGGATTCTGGCAGCAAGCAGTCGCACAAAGAGAATGGTTACTACGCTATTGGGAGATGTGGCAGATCAGACAGAGCAGGTGCATGAGGCACATTGCTATCGTGAACAACCGGCAAGTGAGAGATAGGAGGCAGGTGCTATGGATCATACGATGGATGGATTGACATTAGAAGAACAGCAGAGACAGATGCAGCATACGCATAGAAGCATTGTGCAGCAGACACAACATACAAATCAAGGCATGGCTCAACAGATGGATCAGAGTCAGGCGCAGTCACAGATGGAGAAGTCTGCGGACATGCAGACGCAGCAGAAGGATGCTCCTATTTTAAGCCAGATCAAAGCGATCCCTGCCGACTGCTGCAGGACGGAGCAGGATCTTGACAAGGAAGTAGAAGCTGCGGGAAAGCTGGGGCGCAGAGCCGTGGAGGAGCGGCAGCGGGACAGCCGCAGTAAGATCAGGGAAGACAGAGAGGAATATCAGCGCTTTTTTGAGCCGGTAGAAGCCTGTCAGAACAAGCTGATAGATAAGCTGGATAAGGAAGAAGTACATGATTCAAATACGGTGTCAAAGGATCTTGCAGACAGCATCGAAGGAGTAACGGTGCAGGGATTTTTTACCGGTGAGCATCCGGCAGACTCGAAAGAGATGCGTTTGTACGGAGTATTTGAAAAACTTCGGGCGGCAAAAGCGGATGCTGTCACAACAGAACAGTTGGAACAGCTTAAGAATGATTATCTGGGATTGGGCGTTGCACCTGCCGGTCTGGTCGGACAGCAGTATTTCGAAACAGAGGACACAAAAGGGGCATATGTGATCCTGCTCTATAATGTTGCATCACAGTTGTTTGAACTGCTGAATGCCAGAAAAAAGAGTGAGGTCAATCTACAGGAGCTGGGGAAGCTCTGCGGAATCGCAAGCGCATCGGCACTGGCGGTCGGCATGATGTGCGGGAGCGGGGAGTTCGGCGAGCATCTGGATGAGATCAGGGCAGCCCGCAAGCAACGGGAAAAGGACGCGAGCGAACAGGAAACGCGGACGAAGAATCTGGCGTATATCCGAAAAGGAACGAACGCATATGGAAAAACCCCGGAAGAGTGGAAGATGGCAGAATATGCCGAGATGATCGAGCGTGTATTCGGCGAAGAAAAGTTAAAGACAATGACGTTGCAGGATGTGGCAAGGAATGTCGCATACATGCAAAAATGCATGGAGGGGAATCAGAAGCTGATCGCGAAGGCGGCGGTTCGGGCAGGTGATGTGTATCAGCTGCCTGTGATGCACGAAGCGTTAAAGGCAAAGCTCACAGAGCTGATCGGTGACAATCTGCTGAAAGAGGAATATACAGAGGAAAAGATGCAGGAGCTGGTCAAAGAAGCCAGGGAGCAGATGCCACAGAAATATGCGGTTTATCAGAAATATTTTGATTATCTGACGACGGATGAGCTGTTTTCACAGATTCCGGGCGTATGCCAGAATGAGCAGTTACAGGCGTATATGACAGGGGTCAGCATCGAACAGTTCCGGACAGATCTCGTGCCGCTTCGTGAGCAGATTCGGGTGAATCTGGAGATCGTGCGGCAGCAGATCGTCCGGACACTGGCGGAGCCGTTGCAGGATCAGGCACAACAAGCATTTTTAAAGAGAGAGGGCACCATCTTATTAAATGGTTCTCCGCGTGAGATCCATATGAAGCTGGACTGGTATCTGACGTATCTCAGAGAGTATGAGCTGGAGCTGTTTGATAAGAAAAATGGTGTGGATAAGGAGCATTACCGAAAGAAGCCGAAGCAGCTGACAGAGAAAAGCAAAGAGGAACCTTCAGAGCAAAGAGATCTCCACGCAGAGCTTGCGGGAGAGCTCCTGTTCGGATGGGCAGGATTTGACGGCGTGATTGCATCACAATATACAGGCGATCCGGTAAAGGTTTTGGAGAAAGCGCTGGAAAAACAGAGCTTTCCTCAGGAATACCTGAAAAACGTGCGGTGTGTGGCAGATCTGGAGGCTTTGCAGGAGTGGCAGCTTTCGGAGTTCATGGCGAGCCTGCGTGCAAATTTGGCAGAGACCCTTGCAGCCTGGTCGAGGATCAAAGGTCCGATCGGACAAAAGCTGCGTGATGACCTGTTTCCCGGAATGCTGGACGGTTCCATCCGAGAGGACAATTTTCAGGCATCCATGGAGGAGCTGCTCAGGCAGTATGACAATGAACAGGAACTGCAGAGACAGCGGCGGAATGTGCTGATCGGGCTCAACAACAAGCCGCACGGTGAGATACAGTTCCGTTATCTGGATGTTATGATAAATACGGCAATACATGCCGAAGCGCGGAATATAACGAGATCCAGACGCCTGCAGAATGCTGCGCTGGCACGGCAGATCGTGTCGGAGAAATTACATGATGGTACATATGATCACGAGATCATGGAGAGGGTCATCGGGCGAGAATGGAAAGAGAACAAAAAAGAGAACAAGCAGCCGCAACAGGAGAAGAAACCGCTACAGACGCTGGAACCTTTGACCAATGATACGGTTTTGACTGTGTATAAGGGCGTGAATGAAAAGAAAGCCGAAAGCATAAAAAAGAACAACAACACTCGGAAAACGAGTGAGAAAGAAAGAAAAAGGGCGGCAAGGGGGAAAAAAGGAGGACTGACAGAAACAGACATTCAGAATCAACGGGATTTTGAACGGAGAATGGCAGATTGGGCAGGACGGGATGAAGCAATTACATTCTGGATGGATAGACTGGAAGAGGTGATTCTTGAAGATAACGGATGTGGGCTGGAGCTGCTCATAAGTGGAGTGGAAGACCTGCTCCTGAGAAATGAAGAGTTTCGCCGTTCGTTTTCTGCTGATCCGAGAGATGTGTATGAGGAAAAGCTGTCTGAATGGGCGAATGTGTACCAGCATCGGCGCAGCATAGTAAGCAGCAAATTTTATAAACACAATGAGGTTGAGACATTGCGGGAAGCACTGGTCGGACTGGAGGTGCTCGAGGGAGAGGATGTCGAGGCGCGCAAAAAGAGAAATCTGGAGAGATTTGGTGTGGAAGGTTTTGCTGAACTCGTAAAATGTATGGAAAAATATCGGGAAGCTCCGGAATCCTCAAAGAAAGAAGTAGAGGAGAGTGTGCAGTGTTATGAGAAACGTCTGGGGCAGCTCTGTGGGCTGCGTGGCGGACTGTATGAACCACTCAGGGATCAACTGGTGAAAGATAAGAAGGTATTTGAAGCACTCACGATCATTCCGGATGCGGCATATGAATCATTTCTGGTAGAGCTGGATCAGCATTTATTTCCGCCGATGCAGGAGCTGGATAGAAGCTATGGGATAAAAAGCGGATTTGTAAAACAGATCGTGTTGGAATACGGCAGTTCCATACTGCACGAGATCAAGGACCGGAGTCAATGGAAGAAACTGTTTAGCGATTACTATCGGCAGATCAATGATTACATGATCGGTGATCACAGCATTTCAGGCACCTTCCGGACGATCGTTCAAAAACAGCAGGCGATTGCACCGTATCTGATCGCGATCCTGATGGACGAAAAGTATGGAAGCATGATTCTGGCGGATGAGAAAAAATGGGAAGAAGAAGTAGAGAAGTACCGTACCAACATTGAAGCAAATGAAAAAGCGCTGGCGGAGCATGTTCCGGATCAGGAGGAATATAAGGAACTGAAACGAAATTTACTGGTTCCCATCGCAACGAAGACAGCCGAAAAATTTGAAGAAGCTCTGCCCAAATATCTGGAAGATTATCGGAAACAGAAGATCGAGGTACAGAAGGATGTCGTGCGTGCAACAGAGGTGATGGAGGACCGCAGATGGACGCTGCTTACCGTGGAGGTGAAAAAGGAACGGGGACGGAAAAGTGATGAGAAAGACCGCGAGGTGCTCCGGTCTATGAAGTATGCGAAGGAGCGGCTGACGCCTGTGATCATGACGTATCGGAAGGATCATGCCCCCAGCCCTGACTGCAAAGCAGTTGAAAAGGCGCACAAAGCGGTAAAAAATGCCCTCGGGGATCAGATCGCAGAGCTGCCGGACATTGTGACAGACCTTTTGACAGAACGTGTGGTTGCGGATGCCTCCGGCATGAACGAGGCTGCCCTGCGCAGAGAGGCAGCACATTTGCAGGAGCTTTATAAAAAAATTGCAGCAGGCGACTTCGGGGAAAAATATAAAAACAGCAAAGATGCGGCAGAAGCATCCGAAAAAATGGATGAGCGCATGCAGGAGTCACTGCTGACCTATTTGTACTGTAAGGAAAAAATTGAGCAGACGCAGGGTGCGGGCAGCGGCTATGAGGCGCATATGCAGACAAAGGATGACGGCAGTGGCTTCGAGGCATATATGCAGACCGAAAAACTACTTGCTTCCGTAAAAAAACTGCCGGTGAGTGGAAAATTCGCAGCAAGGGAAAAAGAGGAACTGCTCAACGCGGCACAGATGGCGCGCTATACGATGCCGGAAAAGGACTTTGCGGAATTTGTCACAAGAAGAATGCATTATGTGGAGCGTTTTGATAAGCTGGAGCCGGTGTGTGGGCAGATAGCGGAGGAATTTGAAAAAAACAGGACACAGGCGCAGGCGCTAAAGCTGGGACTGCTCGTTTATTATCGGGAAGAACTGAACGGTGGACAGCCGCTGGATATAGCGGCGCTTTCTGATGATATGAAAAAGCTCCTTGAGGATGAGCATGTGCGTACTTATCTGGCACAGACAAAGGCACAGCTTTTGGAAGAGACCGGAAGCGATGCTTTGACGGAGGAGGAACAGCAGACAGATACCGTGATGGACCGTGAGCATTTTGAACAGGAGCTGGAAACGCTTCTGGATCAGAATGCGAAAAAACAATATAATTCGCTTTCCGTACAGCAGAGAATGATCTTTGCACTGGCGCTGTGTGTGCCGGGTATGGACACGGCGGTATCCGGTCTTGCCGGTTACAGACTGGTGCGTGAAGAAGGGGACGGGGACGCAGAGCTGCTCGCGATCCATACGCAGGTACAGCACTATATCAATTATGATGCATTTGCCCCCGGCATCGATTACGCGAAGGCGTTTTATCGCCTGAAAACCGGAAAGGCAGGAAAGTTCGGAAAGAAAGAACTTAATCAGACGGTATTTAAGCAGGCAATAACTTTTGTCCAGACGGTGGAAAACAGCAGAAAGGCACAGTATGAGCCGGATTATGAACGCCTGAGTGATGCGAAGGGTACGATTGCGGCTGCGAAAACGTATTTGGGAAAAACATCAAAAAAGGTCAAAAAGCAGCCAAAGCAGGATAGAATTGAAACGATGGATCAGTTTTTCGAGCGGTTGACCGAGCTGGATGAGATGTCGAAGGAACAGCAAAAGCGCTTGGAGAAGATAAAGAACAATCCGGTTTCTGCTTGCCGGCTGATACAGATTTTGCAGGACCGCACGGTGGTCGATTACTCGACAAGTGTAGGAACTGCCCAGCGCGCACAGGGCGAAGTGACCCTGTTTGTCAATGAGGGGAAACGTCTGGCAATGCTTGAGCAGGCAGAGAAGGGCGCGGATACAGCTGCGCAGACATCGGTACATTTTGATCAGGCGTTGCAGACACTTCTCAGCTATCAGCTGCGCAACGACATTCCGATTCTCGGAGACCGGCCGACAGAAGGAAGCTTTGCGGAGGGAGCATTGGAGCGAAAGACGGCTGTGGACTGGGAGCTTTTAGACCGGGCGATGAAGCTTGTGAATGAAATGAACCGCGCGCAGATGCGGATGAATGCGATCATGCAGGCACCGAAGCTGATTGACCAGAGCAAAAATAAAATGGCACGGACAACGTATCATGATTACAAGGTCCATACGAAGGATGAGTTCGAGGAGTTCCTTAAAAATCAGGCAGAGATGGACGGAAAACTGGCGGTTCTCGCGGGCTATCAGATGTTAAATGACGCGCAGCGGGAGCTTTTTATCAAAGCACTTGGTTCCCGATGGTTGCTTGATGTCTCAAAAGAGCATATCATGGCAAACCGGTTTGGCATGATGGAACGCGATTATGCGGACCCTGCCGGAAGAGATGCGCTGAGTGATGAGTATTTTGAAAATGCCATGAGTGCGGCACCCGGAGTAGAGCTGAGCGAATCGGCGTATGAGGAGGCGTTTGCAGGCATACTCTCTACGCAGGTGGATGATTCGCTCGATTACTCGAACCTTAAGTATGAGGATCTCTCGAAGCATCTTTCAAAGGGAGAGCAGTTAGTGGGAGATTCCAGACAGACACCGGTTGACTGGAAGCTGGTGATGCGTGCCCTGCAGCTGGCGCACCGGTGCGCTAACGAGAGTGAGATCTATGCCGGAGACTGGGAATTATATGTTTCGCAGGGAGATCTGTCAAAGACCGGACAGTTTGAGTTCGAGTCAGCCTATATGCGGCGGAATCTGCACAACGCGGGCAATCGTCTGACCAGACATCTTGGCAGGCGGGTGGCAGAAAATGTCATGGATCAGCTCCCTGGACCATTGCTGACGATTGTGCGTGCAAGCATATCTGTGAATGCGAATAATGCGCTGGCGCAGTATGCGGCATTTGAACAGGAGAAGGAAAAACAGAACTTTGCCGAAACAGCAGCAGGCCTGATGGAAACAGCCGGAGGTATGCTGGAGAACAAAGTGGGAGAGGTTCTGGGCAAGGGATCAGAGGCGATCGGATATGGCGTGGATGTGAAAAATATCATAGAAGCGGGTCAAAATATAAAACAGTTGAAGAAGGCAGTCAAAGAGGCAAAGCGCTTTGATGAGAAGGACGAGCAAAAAATGGCAGAGGCAGCAGCCCGCCAGAGCAGCCAGCAGGCGGCGGTGAGCAGGAGTGCAAAGTGGCGGAATGAAGTGCTGCTTGGGGATGCGGTGAAAAAGACAGGTCAGCGTCAGACCGATCAGATCGTCGATTCCATGAGCTCCATTTTCAGCCGTGCACTCGGAAGCATAGTGGAGACAGGCGGCGATACGCTCGGAACTGTTGCGACGGAAGTCGGTAAAATCATCAATCTGATACGGAATTATCAGAATGATAAAGCGAGCGTGAAAGCATATTTTGAGAGTGTGGGAGAGCTTGAAAAGCTGCGCCGGAAGATGGAATCCGAAAAAGAAATGGAGAAGCTTTACCACGAGTCAGATCCGTTGGAGCTGATCCGGCAGGCGAGAGGTTATGAGAATTACACGGAGATGGCATCATTTGTCGGACTAAATGTTACGAGATCATTGCTGTTTTGTGCGAGCGCATTTAACAGACAGGAGGTTCTGCGTATCGCGGCAAGGGAGACGCTTAAGAAGCTCGACATGAAGGATGTCATCGGAAAGTGGGATAACGACTCGGCAGAACGTGTCTACGAGGCGATCATGGGCAGCGAATACCGCTAAAATAAAGCCGGAAAAACAGAGGAGGAAAACCGAAGAAAAATAATGTAAAAAAACGTAACAACTGTCCTGCAAGGTGGTAAAATGGTAGTAGCAAATAGCTAACATGTTAGCTGGAGAGGAGAGGTACCATTATGAGAGGAAATGTAATTGTAGGACAGTCGGGCGGCCCCACATCAGTGATCAATTCGAGTCTGGTAGGGGTGTACAAGACAGCGAAGGATCGCGGCGCGGGAAAAGTGTATGGGATGCTGCACGGGATCAAGGGGCTGCTAGATGGCAAATATGTCGATCTGTCCGAGCATATCAAGTCGGATCTGGACATTGATCTGCTCAAGCGCACACCGTCGTCTTTTCTGGGCTCCTGCCGTTATAAGCTGCTGGAGATCCGCGACAACACAGAGATTTATGACAAGATCTTTGACATTTTAGAGGAGCTGGAGATCGAGGCGTTCTTCTATATCGGCGGTAACGATTCGATGGATACGATCAAAAAGCTGTCCGATTATGCGATTCTGCGCAGCAGCGACATCAAATTTATGGGCGTGCCGAAAACGATCGACAACGATCTTGCGATGACTGACCACACGCCGGGCTACGGCAGTGCAGCGAAATATATTGCGGCTGCGATGAAGGAGATCATCCGTGACGGACTCGTCTACGACTACCCGACGATCACGATCGTGGAGATCATGGGACGAAATGCAGGCTGGCTCACCGCGGCGAGCGCACTGGCTGCCGGAGAGGATTGCGAGGGTGTGGATATGATCTTTTTGCCGGAGGTGCCGTTTGACATTGATAAATTCATGGCGCGGGTGACGGATCTGGCGAAAAAGCAGAGCTCTATCGTTATTGCTGTTTCCGAGGGTATTAAAGTAGCGGACGGACGTTACGTGTTCGAGCTGAAAGACCATGTGGAGTATGTCGATGCGTTCGGGCATAAGCAGCTTCAGGGTACGGCGAAGTTTCTCGCAGACAAGATCGGTTCGGAGCTTGGCATCAAGACGCGTGCGATTGAGCTGTCAACGCTGCAGCGATGCGCGGCACATATGACCTCCCGCGTGGATATCACCGAGGCATTTCAGGTCGGCGGAGCCGCAGTCAAAGCCGCTTTTGAGGGCGAGACTGGCAAGGTGATCGTGCTTGACCGCATCTCGGAGGATCCGTATATCTGCACAACGAGCTGTCAGGATGTGCACAAGATCGCGAATATTGAGAAAAAGGTGCCGCTCGAGTGGATCACGCAGGATGGCACATATGTGGCGGATGAACTGATCCACTATATCAGACCGCTCATTCAGGCAGAATTGTCCCCCATGATGGTGGACGGATTGCCGAGACATCTCCGGATGATGCGTTAAAATGGGCGTTTTCGCTTGTTTAAGCAAAAAATAACAGTTGAAGTCTGTCTGCCGGTGTGTTATAATGTGCCGTAGGTATTTTTGAAAGGAGCGCATGATTATGAAGCATGTACAGACATTGAATACAAGAAAATTACAGAACACAGTAAAGAAGGGCGGATGCGGCGAGTGCCAGACTTCCTGCCAGTCAGCTTGCAAGACTTCCTGCACAGTAGGAAACCAGACCTGCGAGCAGTGCAAATAATTACATATTTGCAATCGAAATGATGTTGACAGAGACCGTTCGCGTTGCGGACGGTCGTTTGTTGCTATTATTAATTCATACAGAAAGGGAAACGATACAGTGATTCACCAGTATCAGAACAACGGATATAACATCGTTCTGGATGTGAACAGCGGTGCGATCCACGTGGTGGACGAGCTCATGTACGAGATGATCGGTATGCATGAGGATCATACACCGGAGGAGATCCGCACACAGCTCTCGGAAAAATATTCTGCCTCAGAGATCGATGAGGCATTCGATGAGATGAATGAACTCATCGAGAGCGGAGATCTGTTTACACCGGATCAGTATGAGGAATATATCGGAGAGATCGGAAAGAATCGGCAGACCGTTGTCAAGGCATTGTGTCTGCATATCGCGCATGACTGCAATCTCGCCTGCAAATACTGCTTTGCGGAAGAGGGCGAGTATCACGGCAAGCGTGAGTTGATGTCTTATGAAGTAGGAAAAGCTGCGCTTGATTTTCTGATCGCATCCAGCGGCAACCGCCGGAATCTGGAAGTGGATTTCTTTGGCGGCGAGCCTACATTGAATTTCCAGGTCGTAAAGGATCTGGTAGCGTACGGACGCAGTCAGGAGGAGGCACACGGCAAGAAGTTCCGTTTTACACTGACGACAAACGGTGTGCTCTTAAATGATGAGATCATGGAGTTTGCTAACCGCGAGATGGACAACGTAGTGCTCAGCATTGACGGACGTCCCGAAGTGAATAATAAGATGAGACCGTTCCCGAACGGAGCGGGCAGTTATGACCTGATCGTGCCGAAGTTCCAGAAGTTCGCGGACAGCAGACATCAGGAACGCTACTATGTGCGCGGTACATTTACGCATCATAACACAGATTTTGCGGCAGATGTATTACATCTGGCAGATCTCGGGTTCAAGCAGATCTCGGTAGAGCCGGTTGTGGCACCGCCGGAAGCGGACTATGCGATCACAGAGGACGATCTGCCCCGGCTGTTCGAGGAATATGACAAGCTGGCTGCAGAGATGATCGAGCGGCATAAAAATGGCAGGGATTTCAATTTCTTCCATTTTATGATAGATTTAGAGGGAGGTCCCTGCGTGGCAAAGCGCTTGTCGGGATGTGGTTCCGGCACAGAATATCTTGCAGTTACACCGTGGGGAGATCTCTACCCGTGCCATCAGTTTGTTGGCAACGAGAAGTTTTATCTTGGAAACGTGTATGATGGGATCCAGCATGACGAGATCGTGTCGGATTTTAAGGCATGCAACGTATATTCCAAGGAGAAATGCAGAAATTGCTTTGCCAGATTCTACTGCAGCGGCGGCTGTGCGGCCAATTCGTACAACTTCCACGGCAGCATCCACGATGCATATGACATCGGATGTGCCCTGCAGAAAAAACGTGTGGAGTGTGCGATTATGATCAAGGCAGCACTCGCACAGGAAGATTAAAAAAGAGAGGAAACAAGTCATGAAGAAGAACAAGAGCGTAGCGGTTCTGGCGGTTGTACTGGCTGCCGTTGTATTACTCGGCTATTACGCGTCCATCATTCTTTCGAGCACCGGCAAGGGTGAGAACAAGAATATCTCATTAGGCCTTGATCTGGCAGGTGGTGTGAGTATCACCTATCAGGTAGAGAACGAAGATGCGACTGCAGAGCAGATGAGTGATACGATCTACAAATTGCAGAAACGTATTGAGTCTTACAGTACAGAGGCATCTGTATACCAGAGCGGTGATGACCGTATCTGTGTAGAGATTCCCGGTGTCACGGATGCAAATGATATCTTAGAGGATCTGGGTACTCCCGGTTCCCTGCAGTTCTGTGATCCCGACGGAAACGTATTTATGACCGGTGAGGATGTATCCAACGCACAGGCCGGTACTTATAAGGATAACACAGGAAATACAGCTTACTGTGTAGACCTCGTGCTGACCGACGATGCAGCAGAGAAGTTCTCTGAGATCACCGGAGCCAATATCGGCAAGAACCTGCCGATCATCTATGATGGAGAGGTCATCAGCAATCCGACCGTTCAGTCACAGATCAGCGGCGGCAGCGCACAGATCACAGGTATGGCCAACTATGAGGAAGCTTCTAGACTGGCATCCCAGATCCGTATCGGATCCCTGTCACTGGAGTTATCTGAGTTAGAGTCACAGGTCGTAGGAGCACAGCTTGGTGGAGAGGCAATGACATCTGCACTCAAGGCAGCGATCATCGGTCTGGTACTCATCATGATCTTTATGATCGCATATTACTGGCTGCTCGGTGTGGCAGCATCTATCGCGCTGGTGATCTACTCTACATTGACGATCGCAGTGCTTTACTGGTTTGACATTACATTGACACTGCCCGGTATCGCAGGTATCATCCTCGGTATTGGTATGGCGGTCGATGCGAACGTAGTCATCTACGGACGTATCCGTGAGGAGATCTCCGCAGGCAAGAGCGTATATAACGCAATGAAAGATGGTTTCAAGAAGGCTACTTCAGCGATCGTAGACGGAAACGTAACGACATTGATCGTAGCTGCGATTCTGGCATGGAAGGGTTCCGGTACTGTTAAGGGATTCGCTTACACACTGGCGATCGGTATCATCATTTCACTGTTTACCGCATTATTTGTGACCAGATATGTCGTATATTCTTTCTATGGAATCGGTGTCAAGGATCAGAAGTTCTATGGTAAGGCAAAGGAGTTAAAGACGATCAGCTTTACCAAGAAGCGTCCTGTATTCTATATCATCGCAATCGCATGTATCGCTGCCGGATTTATCGGC
Organism: bacterium; assembly: GCA_050872965.1. GTDB lineage: Bacteria > Bacillota > Clostridia > Lachnospirales > Lachnospiraceae > W0P33-017. Next base: position 12,785 of record JBNMHW010000015.1, read on the forward strand.
ATGGGCGTACACAGCGCAAACGGCGATGGCGCATTGAATTTAAGTCTTGAGTTCGTCGGTGGTACATCCAACACCGTATACTTTGATCAGGACTATACCTTAGAGCAGATCGATTCAGAGATGGTTCCGTTAGTTATGGAAGTGACCGGAGATTCTGATGTCTATGTACAGAAGGTTGCTGACAGCAACGGTGTCATCTTCAAGACCAGAAACCTGAATCTGGATGAGCGTGAAGCATTCAACAAGATCTTTGTAGATAAGTATGGCGTAGATGAGTCTACGATCTCTTCTCAGTCCATCAGCTCAACGATCAGTTCAGAGATGACCAGTGATGCGGTCGTAGCCGTGATCATCGCAGTGATCCTGATCATGATCTACATTGCATTGCGTTTCCAGGATTTCCGTTTTGCATCTGCAGCCGTGATCGCATTGATCCACGATATCCTGCTTGTACTTGCAAGCTACGCACTCGTTCGTATCACTGTCGGATCTACATTCATCGCAGTTATGCTGACGATCCTTGGTTACTCTATCAACGATACGATCGTCGTATTCGACCGTGTCCGCGAGAATATTCATGGCCGTGCGCGTGTATCTAAAGAAGAACTCGCAGAGATCGGTGACAAGAGTGTGACTCAGACACTGTCACGTTCTGTCAATACATCTGTTACGACTTTTGTTATGGTATTACTGCTGTACATCATGGGTGTAGCATCGATCAGAGATTTCTCATTACCGCTGATGGTAGGTATCGTAGCCGGACTGTTCTCTTCAGTATGTATCTCTACCAACTTGTGGTATGATATGAAGACTCGTCTGGTCAAGGCCGGCAAAAAGAAGTAATATACAAATAAGGTAAAACTGATAGTAGAGGGCAACCGGTCATAAAACCGATTGCCCTAACTGGCATAAAAAAGGAGGGGCACCTATGTACACAATGGAAGATATTAAAAACGTGGATCCTGAGATCGCGGCAGCGATTCAGGCTGAGAGTGACAGACAGAACAGCCACATCGAGCTGATCGCATCGGAGAACTGGGTCAGCCATGCGGTAATGTCTGCAATGGGCAGCGTATTGACCAATAAATATGCGGAAGGTTATCCCGGACACCGTTATTACGGTGGCTGCGACTGTGTGGATGTCGTAGAGGATCTGGCGAGAGAGCGTGCGAAAAAGCTGTTCGGCGCAGAGTATGTCAATGTACAGCCGCATTCCGGCGCACAGGCAAATATGGCAGTGCAGTTCGCATGTTTACAGCCCGGTGATACCGTGATGGGTATGAATCTGGATCATGGCGGACATCTGACACACGGAAGCCCGGTCAACTTCTCAGGTACTTATTTTAATATTGTTCCTTATGGTGTCAACGACAACGGAGTGATCGATTATGACAATGTGATGGCGATCGCAAAAGAGTGCAAGCCCAAGATGATCATCGCCGGTGCATCCGCTTATGCGAGAACGATCGATTTCAAGAAATTCCGTGAGATCGCCGATGAGGTAGGCGCGATCCTGTTCGTTGATATGGCACATATCGCAGGTCTGGTAGCAGCCGGACTGCATCCGAGCCCCATCCCTTATGCAGATGTCGTCACAACGACTACGCACAAGACCCTGCGCGGACCGCGTGGAGGCATGATCCTCTGCGGCAAGCAGGAGACAGCAGATAAGTATAAGTTCAATAAAGCGATCTTCCCCGGTATCCAGGGCGGCCCGCTCATGCATGTGATCGCAGCCAAGGCTGTCTGCTTCCAGGAAGCACTTCAGCCGTCCTTTAAGGTATATCAGCAGGGCATCATAGACAATGCACAGGCACTGTGCAAGGGCTTACAGTCACGCGGCATCAAGATCGTATCTGACGGAACGGACAATCACCTGATGCTGATCGATCTGACACCGTATGGTCTGACCGGTAAGGAAGTGGAGAAGTGGATGGATGCTGCCAATATCACAGCGAATAAGAATACCATCCCGAATGATCCCCAGAAGCCGTTCGTGACCAGTGGTATCCGTATCGGTACACCTTCCGTGACCAGCCGTGGCATGAACACTGAGGATATGGACAAGATCGCAGAGGCGATCGCCATGATCATCAAGGAAGGCGAGAATGCGATCCCTGCTGCAAAGGAGATCGTAAAGACTCTGACAGATAAGTATCCGTTAGACTAAATAATAAGAGAAGTTAAGAGGCAGGAAAATGATTGACATCAAATTTTTACGCGAAAACCCCGATGTGGTAAAAGAGAATATCAAAAAGAAATTTCAGGATAAAAAGCTCCCGTTAGTAGACGAAGTCATCGAGCTGGATGCCAAATCCCGTGCGGCAAAGCAGGAGGCAGATGATCTTCGCGCTAAGAGAAATCAGCTCTCCAAGCAGATTGGTGGACTGATGAAGGAAGGCAAAAAGCAGGAGGCAGAGGCAGTAAAGGCACAGGTGGCTGAATTTGCTGAGCGCCTGACAGAGCTCGAGGAGCAGGAAAAGACTTATGCAGAGCAGGTTACGAAGGACATGATGATGATCCCCAATATTATTGATCCGTCTGTTCCGATCGGACCCGATGATTCCTGCAATGTAGAGATCGAGAAGTTTGGTGAGCCGGTTGTTCCCGATTTTGAGATCCCGTATCATACCGATATCATGAGCCGTTTTGACGGTATCGATCTCGACGCAGCCGGCAGAGTAGCCGGAAATGGTTTTTATTACCTGATGGGAGACATCGCCAGATTACATTCGGCAGTGATCTCTTATGCGAGAGATTTTATGATCGACCGTGGGTTTACCTATTGCGTACCGCCGTTTATGATCCGCAGTAATGTCGTTACCGGTGTTATGAGCTTCGAAGAGATGGATGCCATGATGTACAAGATCGAGGGTGAAGACCTGTATCTGATCGGTACATCCGAGCACTCTATGATCGGTAAATTCATCGATACGATCAATGAGGAGGAAAAGTTGCCTTATACGCTGACCAGTTATTCCCCTTGCTTCCGTAAGGAAAAAGGTGCACATGGTATCGAGGAGCGCGGTGTCTATCGTATCCACCAGTTCGAGAAGCAGGAGATGATCGTTGTCTGCAAGCCCGAAGAATCCAAGATGTGGTATGATAAGCTGTGGCAGAACACGGTAGACCTGTTCCGCAGCATGGATATCCCGGTTCGTACACTGGAGTGCTGCTCCGGTGATCTGGCTGATCTGAAGGTGAAATCCTGTGATGTAGAGGCTTGGTCTCCCCGTCAGAAGAAGTACTTTGAGGTCGGCAGTTGTTCTAACCTCGGAGATGCACAGGCAAGACGTCTGAAGATCCGTGTCAAGGGCGCTGATGGCAGCAAATATTTTGCACATACGTTAAACAATACGGTGGTAGCTCCGCCGCGTATGCTGATCGCATTTTTAGAGAATAATTTAAATGAGGATGGAAGCGTGAACATTCCGACAGTCCTGCAGCCGTATATGGGAGGCAAGACAAAACTCACGCCGAAGCACTAATAACAGTTGCTGTAAGGGTCGTATCGGCCCCTACAGCACTTTTTATGCCTGAACAGGGGGCATGTTACAGGTATTGAAAAATGCGCCCTACCTTGGCATCATGCTATCGTCAGTCTGTTATGCGCTCGGGCAAATGTTTTGAAAACGTTCAAAACACAAATGCACAGCACTGTTTTTGCTCAATTCCCCTACCCTCGTCGCGCCATGACAGCTTATAGAGCGCAGGATTGCCAAACTGGCTTGCTCGGTCGGGCAAAATCGCAAAATCCAGTGCTGTACATTCCGTGTTTTTACGCTGTCGGCATGTGAGCCCGTCGCATAACCGACTAACGGTTAGCAATGATGCCAAGCTCGGTCGCATTTGCCGAATTGCTTGGCTTAGTCGGGCAAAGTAAAGTATCCTTCGAGAAGGGAGCCGCGCAGCGACAGAGAATTTGTCAGGTCGTTTATGCGACCGGGTACACGCGGAAATAACTGATCGCAATTCATAACGCGGCAGCAGAGAAAAGCCGGTTTTGCTTTTACTCTGTGCCGTACGCGTGAATTCCCGAGGAGCATAACCGAATGACAAAACTCTGGCGTTGAGTGGGCTCCCTCAGATAAAAAAGTGAAACTCCGAAGAATATAACTTGAAATATAGGCGTGAATGTACTACAATTAAAAAAATTTGCAAAGATTTAGAACTAATATGAAAGGACAAACAAAATGAAGGCTTTTCTCATACTTGAAGATGGACACATTTTTACCGGAACCAGCATCGGCTCCCGGAAAGAAGTGATCAGCGAGATCGTGTTCAATACATCCATGACAGGTTATCTGGAGGTATTGACAGACCCTTCCTACGCGGGACAGGCAGTGACGATGACATACCCGCTGATCGGAAATTATGGTATCAATTTCAGCGATATGGAATCAAATAAACCGTGGGTAAAAGGATTTATCGTGCGGGAATTATCCAGAACAGCCAGTAATTTCCGGTGTGAGGGAAGCATTCAGGACTTTTTGGAAAAACATGATATACCCGGTATCGCAGGCATCGACACGCGTGCACTGACCAAGCTGCTGCGTGAAAAAGGAACGATGAACGGCATGATCACGACCGATGAGAACTACGATCTGGACAAGATCCTGCCGCAGTTAGCAGCCTACGAGGTCGGCAATGTCGTCGATGAAGTGACATGCAGTGAACCCAGTGTGTTAAAGGGAAACGGCAAAAAGGTAGCACTGCTTGATTTTGGCGCAAAAAATAATATCGCACGCTCCCTCAATCAGCGAGGCTGCGAAGTGACGATCTATCCGGCACACACGAGCGCAGAGGAGATTCTGGCGGCACAGCCGGATGGCATCATGCTTTCAAACGGCCCCGGAGATCCGAAGTCATGTACCGATATTATCAAAGAGATCAAAAAGCTGTATGATTCCGATGTGCCGATCTTTGCGATCTGTCTCGGACACCAGCTCATGGCACTGGCAACAGGTGCCGATACGCATAAATTAAAATACGGACACCGCGGAGGCAATCATCCGGTCAAGGATCTGCGTACCGGACGCGTCTATATCTCCTCACAGAACCATGGTTATGTGGTAGATACAGATACTCTGGACCCGGAGATCGCAAAACCGGCATTCGTGAATGTCAACGACGGCACGAATGAAGGACTGGAATACATCGGGAAGCAGATCTTTACCGTACAGTTCCATCCGGAGGCATGCCCGGGACCGCAGGACAGCGCATATTTATTTGACAGATTTATCGAGATGATGGGAGGGGAACAGTAATGCCGAAGAATAAAGATATCAAAAAGGTACTTGTGATCGGCTCAGGCCCTATCGTCATCGGACAGGCAGCCGAGTTTGACTATGCAGGAACACAGGCATGTCGTTCGCTGAAGGAGGAAGGCATCGAGGTATGCCTCGTTAACTCCAACCCGGCGACGATCATGACTGACAAAAATATCGCGGATGAGGTCTATATCGAGCCTCTGACCGCAAAAGTACTCGAACAGATCATTTTAAAAGAAAAACCGGACAGCGTGCTGCCGACACTGGGTGGACAGGCCGGACTGAATCTCGGAATGGAGCTTGCAGAGAGCGGATTCCTCGCAGAGCATGGCGTGCGCCTGATCGGAACGACTGCCGAGACGATCAAAAAAGCAGAGGATCGACAGGAATTCAAGGATACGATGGAGAAGATCGGTGAGCCGGTAGCGGCATCGCTCGTCGTAGAGAGCGTGGAGGACGGTATCAAATTCACCAATACGATCGGCTATCCGGTCGTACTGCGTCCTGCTTATACATTAGGAGGCAGCGGCGGCGGTATCGCACATAATGAGATGGAACTGATCGAGATCCTATCCAACGGACTGCGTTTAAGCCGTGTCGGACAGGTACTTGTCGAGCGCTGTATCGCAGGCTGGAAGGAGATCGAGTACGAGGTGATGCGTGATGCCGCAGGCAACTGTATCACTGTATGTAATATGGAAAATATCGACCCGGTCGGCGTGCACACCGGAGACTCGATCGTTGTCGCTCCGTCGCAGACACTGGGCGATAAGGAGTACCAGATGCTGCGTACTTCCGCACTGAATATCATCACAGAGTTAAATATCACCGGCGGATGTAACGTACAGTATGCGTTAAAGCCGGATTCATTTGAATATTGTGTCATCGAGGTAAATCCCCGTGTGAGCCGTTCGTCCGCACTGGCCAGCAAGGCGACCGGATATCCGATCGCAAAAGTAGCAGCCAAGATCGCACTCGGTTATACACTCGATGAGATCAAAAATGCGATCACAGGCAAGACTTACGCGAGCTTCGAGCCGATGCTCGACTACTGCGTGGTCAAGATCCCGCGCCTGCCGTTCGATAAATTCATCACGGCAAAGCACACGCTGACGACACAGATGAAGGCGACCGGAGAGGTCATGAGTATCTGCAACAATTTCGAGGGTGCCCTGATGAAAGCGATCCGTTCCCTCGAGCAGCATGTAGACTGCCTGCAGTCGTATGATTTTTCCAGCCTGAGCGAGCAGCAGCTGATCGAGCGCATGAAGATCGTAGATGACCGCCGGATCTATCTGATCGCAGAGGCGATCCGCAAGGGTATTAACTACAGGACGATCCATGATATTACCAAGATCGACGAGTGGTTTATCGACAAGATCGCGATCCTTGTAGAGATGGAGCAGCGTCTGCAGAGAGAAGAACTGACACCGGAATTACTCGCAGAGGCAAAGCGTATCGAGTTCCCGGACAATGTGATCGCCAAGCTGACCGGTAAGACGGAACATGAGATCAGACAGATGCGCTACGACAACGGCATTTGTGCAGCATTTAAGATGGTAGATACGTGTGCAGCCGAATTTGCGGCAGAGACACCGTACTTTTACTCCGTATTCGGCAGCGAGGATGAAGCGTCAGAATACAGGACAGATGATGCAAAACCCCGCAAAAAGGTACTCGTACTCGGTTCCGGCCCGATCCGTATCGGACAGGGTGTGGAGTTCGATTACTGCAGCGTGCATGCGACATGGGCATTCGCCAAGGCAGGATACGAGACGATCATCATCAACAACAATCCGGAGACCGTATCTACGGACTTCGATATCGCAGACAAGCTGTATTTTGAGCCGCTGACTCCCGAAGATGTGGAAAATGTCGTAAATATAGAGAAACCCGATGGAGCAGTCGTACAGTTCGGCGGACAGACAGCGATCAAGCTGACGGAGAGCCTGCAGAAGATGGGTGTGCCGATCCTCGGAACCGCACCGGAGGATGTCGATGCAGCAGAGGATCGAGAGTTGTTTGACGAGATCCTGCAGAAGACTGAGATCCCCAGAGCAGCGGGTGGAACGGTATTTACCGCAGAGGAGGCCAAAAAGGTCGCAAACGAGCTCGGCTATCCGGTACTCGTGCGCCCGTCCTACGTGCTTGGCGGACAGGGTATGCAGATCGCATATACGGATGAAGAGATCGAGGAATTCATGGAGATCATCAACCGGATCGAGCAGGATCACCCGATCTTAGTCGATAAATACCTGATGGGCAAGGAGTTAGAGGTCGATGCGGTCTGTGACGGCACCGATATCCTGATCCCAGGTATCATGGAGCATATCGAGCGTACCGGTGTCCATTCCGGAGACAGTATCTCCGTATATCCCGCACCGACAGTCAGCGATGAAGTGAAGGAGACGATCGCAGAGTACTCACGCAGACTGGCCAAGGCATTACATGTCAGAGGTCTGATCAATATCCAGTTTATCGCTGTCGGTAATGAGGTATACGTGATCGAGGTCAACCCGAGATCCTCACGTACCGTACCATATATCAGCAAGGTGACAGGAATCCCGATCGTCGATCTGGCGACAGAGGTCATTTTAGGTAAAAAGATCCGTGATCTGGGCTATGAGCCGGGACTGCAGCCCGCAGCCGATTATTTTGCGATCAAGATGCCCGTATTCTCATTCGAGAAGATCCGTGGTGCAGAGATCTCACTCGGACCGGAGATGAAGTCTACCGGAGAGTGTCTCGGTATCGCAAAGAACTTCGACGAGGCGCTCTACAAGGCATTTCTCGGCGCAGGCGTGGAACTGCCGAAGCATAAGCAGATGATCATCACCGTGAAAAAAGCAGATCAGCCCGAGGCCGCAGAGGTGGCAAAGCGTTTTGAGGCGCTTGGCTACAAGATCTATGCGACCAGACATACCGCAGAATATCTGCAGAACGAAGGTGTCAAGGCGCGTAAGGTCAACAAACTCCAGCAGGAGTCACCGACCGTTATGGATCTGCTGCTCGGACACAAGATCGATCTGGTCATCAATACACCGACACAGGGACGCGACAAGAGCCGTGACGGCTTCCTGATCCGTCGTACCGCGATCGAGACAGGCGTCAACGTCATCACTTCACTTGATACCGCCAATGCACTGGCGCGTTCACTCGAGGCAGGAGCAAAGGATCTGACGGTTGTGGATATCGCGACATTGGACGAAAGGTAATATAAAAATATAAATCTAAAACAAAAAGACGTATGCTCAGGCATGCGTCTTTTTTGCGTATAAGGAAGCATATCATGTGATAAGTCTCATACTTTGGGAGGATTTACAATCCGGAAATTTCCATATATCATATACAAAATTGGTAATGAAGGGAGAAGAGAATTGATAAAACAAAATCCTTTTACAAAAAAAATATTTTCATTACTGCTGTCACTGGCGATGGTGCTGACCATGGTACCGGTGAACGCGTTTGCTGCAGAGGAAGACATTGCAGTGATGGCGGATACTGCCGGAAACACCGTGGAAAATGCCGTGGCGGAGGTCACCGCTGCGGATGGCACGTCCATCGGACAGTATGATAGCCTTCATGCCGCGATCATGGCAGCGCAGGAAAGCGATGGCAGCATCGTGAAGCTGCTGGCGGATGTGAGGAAGGAAACGGGTTCAGACGAGATTACTATGACGAAAGGCACGTTTACCGTTGATCTGAACGGAAAAACAGTGACCAGAACGAAGTTCAATATCAACAGCAACTCCAAGGCGACCTTCCGAAACGGCACCATAGATCTCGGCTACAGTGCCCCGGTGATCCAAATGACAGGCGGTACGCTAACGCTGGAGAATATGAATGTCACATATGAATGCTCGGATGGTGATATCTATGTAGAGAATGATAGCACCCTGACCATTACCGGAGGCAGCTACGGAGCAGTCGACATAAATACAAGCCTGAGCGGTACCGGTACCGCTCAGCTCTCCGGTGGCAGCTATACTGTAATTTGGGCGCGTGGCTCGAGTAATTATGACAATGTGCTGAAGAAGGGCTATATCTTTGCGGATGAAAATGGCAATTACATCGCCTCGAGCGAGATGAGTGCCCAGATGAAAAATGTTCAGGTCATTGAGTGTACACACCCGGATGGCATGGGAACAGACGGCACTTGCAGCCGTTGCCACCTGCTGATCAGGCCGCATACGGATTCGAATAGCGATGGTGTGTGCGACGATTGCAACGAGACAATCGTAACACAGATTGGCGGTCAGTATTACGTTAGCCTGAGCGAAGCAATTGCGGCGGCAAATGGCGCAGAGATCGCGTTGCAGCGGCGATTTAACGAGAATGTTGTCATTAAGAAGGATGAAATCGCAAGCATTACTCTGGGCAATGATACCAATGATCCGGCGTATTGGTGGGGAAAAACTGAAGGAACTGAAGATGATAGTGGTACACCGCTGACTATGAACGGCGGCAGCGTTACATTGAAAAGTGGCGCAATAAGTGCCGGGAATGAGGTCAGCTCCGCAATTACACTCAACGGCGGCATATTGACGATAGAGGAAAGCGTAACGAAAATTTCAGGTGGCGAAATCAAAGGTGATACGATGGGTTCACGGAAATTCGCCATCCGGGCTACCGGCGGCACGCTGGATCTGCATGGCAATACGAAGCTGGAGGGTGGTTTATGTCTGAGCGGCAATGCAACATTGGAAAATAGGCTGCAGGCGGGCATCTTTACCAATCACACGGACGAGGGCAGCGTTAGCGTTCAAAAGTCAGGCCAGTCTTCTGACGTGTACAATACCGTGTTTGACCTGCTGGCTGAGGGCTATGTCTTTGCGAAATACAACGCAGATGGAACGACTGGCGATATTATTACGAATGATGGCTCAGCGAAATCCCTGATAGAGGATGTTGCTGTTATCAAGTGTACGCATAAGAACGGAGACACCAGCCTGTTTGAGAATAATGGCAAATGCACAGCCTGTGGCTTGGCGCATAAGCACGAATATAACAGTGGAGATTGCGGAATCTGCGGGCAGAAGATTGTGGCGAATGATGGCAGTAACTATTACGTCAGCCTGAATGAAGCATTTGCACAGGTAGAGGACGGCAAGATGATTGAAGGGCTGGAAGATTTCCCGGAGGAATCGCTGACATTCGGTGACAATAAAACAGTTACGCTGAATTTGAATAATGAGCCTGTAATCGGAAATGCAGACGACGCTGCTACTTTGAATGTGACCGGCGGCAAGCTGACGATTATCAATGGCATAGGGGGCAGCACGGTTGTGGATGATCCCGCCGTCATCACCAACAAAGGCAAGGGTTTTGCGGTTCAAGTGACCGGAGGTACGCTGGCGTTCGGCGGCAAGGCAACCATTACCGGCGGCTTGCAGGTGATCAACGGTGGCAAGCTGGAGGGTGGCCTGAAAGAAGGCAGCATCCTGATCGCGGGCACTGGTACAGAGATCGGTCAGGGCTATAGCGTTTCCGTGCGTGATCATGTAAACAACACAAACTATGGTAATGTCATTGATCTGCTGGCACCGGGCTGTGCTTTTGCAATATATGACAAGGATACAGGCACGACTGGCGACCTCGTCAGCGGGTATAAGACTGCACTGACCGAGGATGTGATCGTTGTGGCGCATCCTACGCATACCATGACGAAGGGCAGCGATGGCACATACACCTGTGCCTGCGGCTATTCCTGCCCACACTCCAAGGATAGCGTGAGCCAATTCAAAAACGGCGTCTGCTCCGTCTGCGGTTATCACTGCCCGCACACGACAGTGGAGGAGCAAACAGCAGTGTGTACCATTTGCGGCGCGGATATGGCCGTGAAGGTGGAAAAGGATGACACGACCACCTATTACGTAAAGAGCACCGATCAATCAGGCATTGACGATACACTGCAAGGCATCTTTAACAGTGCGGTAAGCGGCAGCGCGATCACCCTGCTGGCGGATGATTTGCTGGCATGTGGAAGCATCGCAAACGACAAAGCCATCACGCTGGATCTGAACGGCAAGACGCTGAAGGAAAGTGTGCAGGGAATTGCTATCGACTCTGGCAGCAAGCTGACTGTTACCGGCGAAGGAGCCAGTGAAACTGACACGAGTACAGGTGGAAGCTCCTATGTCTTTAACGTTCAGGGCGGTACGCTTGTGTTCAACGACGCTTTTGATGAGGGCACGTTTGGCGGAATCCGTGTAGAAAGTGGCACGCTGACTTCCACCAGAGACATAAAAGATGTTATAAGCATCGGGACGCTGGAAATCGGTGATAGCAAGGCGCAGATTTCATTTGGAGCCGGCAACTTTGGTAAGATTATCTATAACGGTTCGGATGGCGGCAGCGTGAAGCTGGGCGATCTGCTGGGTCTCCAGTGGAACGGAAATCGCTCCGGCTGTGCCTTCCGGTACACTATAGGTGACAAGGTGTTTGTGCCGTATAACACAGAGATTACAAGCAGCCATGCCGTGGAGAATGTCACGATCACAGGCTGCGATCATGGAAGCGTGACAGGCAGTACTTGCGGCTATTGCGGCACGGAGAACATTGCGGGTCTCTACTATCTGTTGGAAAACGGTGAGTGGGTACCCAAGGGAACCTATTGTGGCACGAGTTCCGATGAAACTGGTATGAATGAGGGTGCGAACAATGCGATCGACGGCTGGGGGAACTCCTTTGGTGGTAAGCTGAGGCTCTTCACGGACGCAACGCTCAATGATATCACCATCAAGAATAAATATGCCAACGTGATCGACCTCAACGGACACTCGATCACCGGCGGCACACTGACGATTGATAAAGATGGTAGAGGTGTCAATCTGACTATTACGGACGAGAGCACAGGCAGGAATGGCTCCGTTTCCAATGTCACAGTGAATGCCGGTGCAAGCCTTACCGTGGATAGTGGCATTTCTGGCGGCAAGATCACTGCAAGTGACAAGACAGCGAAGATCACGCTCAAAGAAGGCAGCAGGTTCACAGATTATAGCCTGCCTACAGGGATGGTTCTGGCAGACTGGATCGAGGATGGTTACTGCGTAAGGAACGACAAGGACTATGTTTTACTGGACGATACAGTACCTGCTGTAGGTGTAGCAGAAAATTATGTCGTAACCAAGGCTTCGGCAACGATTACCGCAGACAAGTGTGGGGAGGTCGAATACGGCGGTTATGTTCCCGAAAAACTTCTGCCGAACATAACACCTACAGGCACAAGTCCGGATTACTATACAATCATATGGTATCGCAGAACGGACATCTACCCGGAACACATCAGCTACGGCACGTTGAAAAACGGAACATTTGAGTACAATGTAGGAAACGACAGGAATTTCAAGAATGTGAACGTTGGTGATACGCTGGATGTCTTCTGCATCATTAAGGCTTATAAAGGAAATGACGAAGATCATACGCTTCTCTGGCAGACGGTTGTAAAGGACTACAAGCTGGCGGTAACCAAGGGAAAGGCTGCGGTAACGACAGTCCCCACGGCGATCGCAGACCTGAGATATACCGGAATTTGATTACAGAGACAGGTAAAGCAGATGGCGGCGAAATGCGCTACAGCCTGGACGGAACGACTTACAGTGCAGATATCCCGCAGGGCACGGATGCGAAGGAATATACCGTATGGTACAAGGCTGTGGGCGACAATAAACACGACGACAGTGAAGCGCAGAGCATGAAGGTGACCATTGGGCCGATGCTGCTGGATGATCTGCCGTATCAGGGTAATAGTGGTCTTGTGATCACGAAGGGATACGACGGCACGGCAAAGGTGTCGTGCAGCATTGACGGTTTCGTGAAGAGCGGTGGAAATTTAATGAAACCGGAGGATCGTATTGCGTTGACGTTAGATACGGACTTTGCGGTGGTGAATGCGAGGTATGACAATGCGGATGCGGGCACGGACAAGACGGCATCGATGACCTTTGTGATGAAGAACACGAACTATGCATTTGCTACTTCAAATCCGACTTATACGGATTCTTATGCCAGCATCACGAAGGCATCTGCAGATGGATTGACAAAGCACAGCGGCAGTTTTACCGTTGCAAATCGTACAACGGCAGCCTACACCTATGGATTATCCCAGCTGCTGCCTGAGTTGCCCGATCCTTGCAGCTATGGCGATTTGAAATACACTGCCAAGTGGAATGCAGCGACGAACAGCGTCTACAATGTGAGTGATGGCGACATCAGCATCAAGGATGGCGTGCTGACGCTGCAGATCGATAAGGATGCAGCGGATGCGAATAGCCCGATGGACGTCGGTTCGATCACAGTAACGGTTTCATCGACCAATTATGACGATTTTGACCTGACCATCGATGTCGTTTCGGCAAACATAAAGCTGCCGCAGGGTGAGCCGACACTGAGCGCAGCCACACTCACCTATGGCGATACACTTTCACGGATCACACTCTCCGGAACGATGAAGGACGGAGATACTACTGTTGAAGGTACTTTCGCATGGAGCAATCCGGATGCAAAAGTGGGTCCGGCGGGAGATTACGCAGCAGCATGGACATTCACCCCGGCTGATACGACAACATATGTAAAGACAACAGGCGTAGCGATGATTAAGGTTCAAAAGGCAGACGTCACCGGCGCGCCGGACTATACACCGATCACCACGGACGGTCAGACTCTGGCGGATGCCGCCTTAACGTCTGATGCCCAAAATGGTGAATCCTTATTCAAAGCTTCGGGAAAAGCAGTGGAAGGCTACGTGAAATGGGTAGACTCCGAGGATAAGTCCACAGAACTGGATTCATCTGCCAAGGTGGAACAGGGCAAAGCATACACCTGGCTGTTTACACCGACAGATTCTGCGAACTACAACACTCTGACAGGCACCATCATTCTCTGGCAGAAGTTCTCAGGCGGAGGCGGTACATCGACACCGGGCGGAGGCGGTACATCGACACCGGGCGGAGGCGGCGGTGCAGCAGCACCGGCTGCACCGGACAGCGATGTGGTAACGGAAAAAGGCAGCCAGAGCGGTATTGCCACCAAGACTACGATCAAGGAGACCAAGGCGGAAACTACGAAGAATGCGCAGGGTCAGACTGTTTTCAAGACCATAGCAACAGTATCAAAAGAACTTGCAGAGGAACTGGTGAAACAGGCGATTGACCACAAATCCGACGCGGTGGAGATCACTGTAAAATTCATCACAACGACTGCAGCACCGGGCAGCGTGAAATCCACGGAACTTGAGATCTCCAAAACTGCCGTGGAGGAAATCGCAGGGAAGACCGATGCGGACTTAGTCATCAAGACTGATAGTGGCGAAGTGGTACTCGATCACAAGACCTTGGAAACCATCGCAAAGGTGACCAGAGGGAATACAGTAACGATTACGGTCAACGAGAATACGCGGCTCACCAAAGCCCAGAAGCAGGCAGAAGATATCATCGGTAAAAAGGGCAGGGTCTATGACTTTGCCGTGAGCATTGGCAAGAAGCTGATTCACGATTTTGACGGCGGCGAGGCTCATATAACTCTGCCGATGCCTGAAAACATCGAGGCTAAGGATGCTCTCGTTATCTACATCGATGACAATGGCATCTGCCGGGTCCTGAACCACACGGTAGAAACCGTGGGCGCGGACAGCTATATCCGGTTTACTACGACACACTTCTCCACCTTTGCAGTGGTAGAAAAGTCTGAGGCAGAGGACCTGATTCAGGCGCAGAATACAGCCCGCGTCAAGAAACTGATAAAGAGCGCGAAGCTGCGGGTAACAGCGAAGACGACGAGCAAGAAGTCTGTCAAGGTTACGGTCACACCGAAGAACGACAAGCGTCTCATCAGCGAGATCCAGTCGATGGGCTATACGGTAAAATACCGTTTCTACCGTTCGACGAAGAAGAACACAGGCTACAAGCTGTTAAAGACGAAGACGGCGAACACCTTTACCAATACAGCGGGCAAGAAAGGTACAAAATACTACTATAAAGCGCAGGTACTGGTCTACGACGGCAAGACGCTGGTTGCCACGAGCGCGCTCAGACAGGCAGGCTACAGCGCAAAAATTTGGACCAAATAGAGAAGATAGAAAAAATAGAGAAAACAAAAAATGTGGTCGATCCGAATCCGGACCGGCCACATTTTGCGTTAGCATAAGATGATCAGTTATCTTTATTTATCCTTAATTTCCTTGTGGATCTCCTGCAGGGATTTCACTTCCCCGTTTCCGTGCTCCTGTACATAGAGGATACCTTTGGCGGTAGCCTTGGCGGCGGCGATCGTTGTCACATAAGGGATCTTGGCCTTGATCGCAGCTTTTCTCAGGTAGCTGTCATCATGGACACTGTCCTTGCCGACCGGGGAGTTTACGATCAGATCAACGTCACCGTTGGTGATCATGTCGAGGATGTTCGGACGACCCTCCTGCAGCTTTTTGACGAGAGTGGCATCGATACCGGCCTCGGTGATGATCTCATGTGTATTGCCGGTCGCATAGATCTTGAATCCGGCCTGATCAAACAGCTTGGCGACTTCTGCCACTTCCGGCTTATCCTTGCGGTTGACAGAGATCAGTACGGAGCCGCTGAGCGGTAATTTGGTCTGTGTAGCTTCCTGTGCCTTGTAGAATGCCTCGCCATAGTAGGTGGACAGACCGAGCACTTCTCCAGTTGAACGCATCTCCGGTCCGAGGATCGGATCTACTTCCGGGAACATGTTGAACGGGAAGACTGCTTCTTTGACTCCGTAATAGGGGATGTCCTGTTCCTTTAATGCAGGTACCGGTGAAGGGCGGCCGGTCAGCTCTGAGGTGATGATATCGGTCGCGATCGGCACCATGCGGATGTTACATACCTTGGATACGAGCGGTACGGTACGGGATGCTCTCGGGTTGGCCTCTAATACATAGACGCGTCCGTTTTCGATCGCATACTGCATATTCATGAGTCCCTTTACATGCATCTCCTCAGCGATCTTTTTCGTATATTCCTTGATCGTAGCGGCATTTTCTTCGGTGATATGTACCGAAGGGATGATACATGCGCTGTCGCCGGAATGGATACCTGCGAGCTCGATATGCTCCATGACAGCCGGTACAAAAGCGTGTGTGCCGTCGCTGATCGCGTCAGCTTCGCACTCTAACGCATGGTTTAAGAAACGGTCGATCAGGATCGGGCGGTCGGGAGTTACACCGACGGCGGCATTCATGTATCCGGTCATGCTCTCATCATCATATACGACTTCCATGCCGCGTCCGCCGAGTACATACGAAGGACGTACCATGACAGGATAGTCGATCTTGTTGGCGATGGCGATCGCTTCATCGACGGTCGTAGCCATGCCAGCTTCGGGCATCGGGATCTCCAGCTTATCCATCATCGCACGGAACTGGTCACGGTCTTCTGCCAGATCGATGACAGCGGGTGAAGTGCCGAGGATTTTGACACCGTTTTTCTCCAGCTCTGCAGCCAGATTTAAGGGTGTCTGGCCGCCAAACTGCGCGATGACGCCGAGCGGCTTCTCTTTGTGGTAGATGCTTAGGACATCCTCAAGTGTCAGAGGCTCGAAATACAGCTTATCGGATGTATCATAATCGGTAGATACGGTCTCAGGGTTACAGTTGACGATGATCGTCTCAAAACCGAGCTTTTTCAGTGCAAGTGCAGCGTGTACACAGCAGTAGTCGAACTCGATACCCTGGCCGATACGGTTCGGGCCGCCGCCGAGGATCATGATCTTGGGCTTATCGGTCTTGACCGGGTTCTTATCCGGTGCATTGTAGGTCGAATAGTAGTAGGCGCTGTCCTTGGTGCCGCTGACATGAACGCCTTCCCATGCTTCCTCGATACCGAGAGAGAGGCGCTTTTCGCGGATATCCGCCTCGGGGATCTCGAGGATCTGGCTGAGATATTTGTCGGAAAATCCGTTTTTCTTTGCAGAGATCAGAGCCTCATCAGAAGGCATAGAGCCCTTGTTTTTCATCAGGGCTTCTTCCTCTTCGACGAGCTCCTTCATCTGGGTCACAAAATATTTTTTAACCTTGGTGATGTCATAGATCTCATCTACGGTAGCGCCTGCGCGGAGTGCCTCATACATGATAAAATGACGGTCGCTGGACGGATGCGCGAGCATGCGCAGCAGCTCTTCTTTGGATTTGGTATCGTAATCCTTGGCATGTCCGAGTCCGTAACGGCCGGTCTCTAAGGAGCGGATCGCTTTCTGGAATGCCTCTTTATAGGTCTTACCGATACTCATGACTTCGCCGACTGCACGCATCTGAGTGCCGAGCTTGTCTTCCACGCCCTTGAACTTCTCGAATGCCCAGCGTGCGAATTTGATAACGATATAATCACCATCGGGAACATACTTATCGAGTGTGCCGTATTTGCCGCATTCGATATCCTTTAAGGTCAGGCCGGCAGCGAGCATCGCGGATACGAGTGCGATCGGGAAACCGGTAGCCTTACTTGCCAGAGCGGATGAACGGGAAGTACGGGGATTGATCTCGATGACGCAGATACGGTCAGAAACGGGATCGTGAGCGAACTGTACATTGGTTCCACCGATGACTTTGACAGATTCTACGATCTTATAAGCCTGCTCCTGCAGACGTTTCTGCAGATCTTCAGAGATCGTGAGCATCGGTGCGGAACAGAAGGAATCACCGGTATGCGTGCCCATCGGATCGATATTTTCGATGAAGCAGACCGTGATCATGTTGCCGTCAGCATCGCGGACGACTTCAAGCTCCAATTCTTCCCAGCCGAGGATCGACTCTTCGACGAGTACCTGTCCGACCAGACTCGCCTGCAGACCGCGTGCACAGACAGTCTTTAACTCTTCTTTGTTATAGACGAGACCACCGCCGGCACCGCCCATCGTGTATGCGGGACGCAGTACGACCGGATAACCCAGACGATCAGCGATCGCGAGTGCTTCCTCCACGCTGTAGGATACTTCGCTGCGCGCCATCTCGACACCGATGGCATCCATGGATTTTTTGAACTCGATACGATCCTCGCCGCGCTCGATCGCGTCTACCTGTACACCGATGACCTGAACACCGTATTTCTCCAGAATACCGGCGCTGGCCAGCTCTGCACACAGGTTCAGACCTGACTGTCCGCCGAGGTTCGGAAGTAATGCATCGGGACGCTCTTTGGCGATGATCTGTTCCAGTCTGGATACGTTGAGCGGTTCGATGTAGGTCACATCAGCGATCTCCGGATCGGTCATGATCGTGGCAGGGTTGGAATTGACCAGTACGATCTCATAACCGAGCTTGCGCAGGGCTTTGCAGGCCTGCGTACCGGAATAGTCGAACTCGCACGCCTGACCGATAATGATCGGGCCGGAGCCGATGATCAGCACTTTATTGATGTCTGTTCTCTTTGGCATAAGTAATCTCCTCTATGGTGTATATTTTATTTAGGTGATTGCGAATGTAAAATGTACCTAAATATTTAAAGCTTCGCTATTTATTATAAATTAAAAATTAGGAATTACATATAGTAAATTTAAGAAAATTAGAATTTTTTTTCAAAACCGTGCTCTCTGTGTTAGAATAGTAGCAGTTACATTTGGGGGAGGACAAAAAGATTGGGAAAGATTACAGTGATAGAAAAGAGACTCCGGAGGAAGTTAACACAATTAGAAATATAAAGAGAATTGGAGATGACACTATGGAACTTGAAATAGGTGTAGAAGATATATTAAACAAAAGAAAATTAGAATCAGACCGAATAGAGTTTAAGACCGGTTGGAATCCGGATGATATCTACCATAGTGTCTGTGCATTTGCAAATGATTATAACAATGATGGTGGTGGCTACATTGTTGTCGGTGTTGAAGAAGAAAATGGCGTTGCAAAGCGACCTGTAAAGGGATTGCCGGAATATATGTTAGATACAATACAGAAAGACATGGTAGGTTACAACAATATGATTTCACCACCATATTTTCCGCAGGGAATACCTGTAGAAGTCGATGGAAAGTGGATTTTTGTAATTGTTGTCAGAACAGGACAGCAGCGACCATATAAATCACCGGAGTATGTGACCGGTAAGAAGGAAAAAAAGTATAATTATTACATTCGCTATCAGACAAGCTCTGTCAAGGCAAACAGTGAACAGGAGAGAGAACTGATTAATATGTCAGATTTGACTCCGTTTGATTGCAGGGCAAATCATAAGGCAACATTTGAAGATATTTCGCCGGTACTATTAGAAGATCATCTGAGAAAAACAGGAAGCAAACTTGCGAAACAGGTAAGAGAGCGTGGAGTAGAGGAAATACTAAATGATATGCAGCTCTTAGTAGGTCCGTCAGAACTTAGATATATTCAGAATGTGGCAATTATGATGTTCTGTGAGCATCCGGAGAAATTCTTTGGCTATACTTATGTGCAGATGACATCTTTTCCGCAAGGAAGTGTCGAGAATCCAAGTATTAGTGAAGACTTTCCTAACATAACAGGTTCGGTGCCTCAGATGATACAGGCAACGATGGAAAGGTTTCGCAATTTGATTATTCGCGAAAAAGTGATTAAAGTGCCAAATCAGATGGAGGCATTACGAATATTTAATTATCCATATCAAGCCATAGAAGAGCTGTGGTTAATGCTTTTTATCATAGAGATTATATGTCTTATGAACCAGTAACTATAGAAATCGAACCTGATTGCATAAATATTATGAATTTTCCGGGAATAGATAGATCTATTTCAGAAAAGACAATAGCTGAGGGAAAACGATTTGTTTCAAGATATTACAGAAATAGACGGCTTGGAGAATTCTTAAAAGAACTTGATTTGTCAGAAGGTCATTCTTCGGGTATACCAACTATACAGGAAGAACTTGAAAAGAATGGCTCTCCAAGGGCGGAGTTCTTTACAGATGAAGATAGAAGAGCTATGAGAATCAGGATTCCAATTCATCCGGCATTCTTAGAAAATAGTGATGAAGATTCAGCGGTAAATAGTTATGAAAAAGCGACGAATAAATTAACTAAGAAAAAGAAAGCACAGTATGACAAAATTTTGAAGTTGATGGCTGATGGTGAGTGGCATAAAACTGCAGAAATTGCAGAAAATCTCGGATTGAAGGGCACGAGAGCCAGAGAAATAATGAGAGAATTGTGTGCTATTGACAAAGCTGTTGATAATGGGAAAACGAAGGGAAAAATGTACAAGTTAAAATAATTCAACGCTTTTACCGCGTAAAAAGCGTTGAAAAAAGCGTTGAAAAATAGTCAATTGTAACAAAAATAGTAGAAATGGAATGGAAATTTATGAAGAAGAAAGCCCTGATTGCAATGAGTGGCGGTGTGGACAGCTCCGTCTCCGCGGCTCTGATGATGAAAGAAGGATATGACTGCATCGGCATCACGATGAAGCTCTACGAGAACGAGACGATCGGGCTCGAGAAGGAGGGCACCTGCTGCTCGCTCTCGGACACCGAGGACGCCAGAAAGGTATGCAGCAGGCTCGGCATGCCCTATTATGTGCTGAATTTCAAGGAGGATTTTGCCGCGTGCGTGATCGACCGCTTTGTGGCAGCATATGAGGCGGGCGATACACCGAATCCGTGCATCGACTGCAATAGGTACATGAAGTTCGACAAGCTCTATCAGCGGGCGCGGGAGCTCGACTGCGAATACATCGTGACCGGACATTATGCACGTGTCGAATATGATGAGGCGCGTGGACGCTACCTGCTCAAAAAAGCAAAAAACATGGCAAAGGATCAGAGCTATGTGCTCGCATTCTTGAACCAGGAGCAGCTCTCGCACACGATCTTTCCGCTCGGCGGCTTCACATCGAAGGAAGAAGTGCGCGTCATCGCGGACGATTACGGGTTCGTCAATGCCAGAAAACATGACAGCCAGGATATCTGTTTTGTGCCGGACGGGGATTATGCGGAATTTATGAAGCATTACACCGGAAAAGACTATCCGGCGGGTGATTTCGTGACCGAGGACGGCAGAAAACTCGGTGAGCACAAGGGCATCATCCGTTACACGATCGGACAGCGCAAGGGGCTCGGACTCGCACTGCCGGCGCCGATGTATGTGTGCCGCAAGGATATGGAGCGCAACGAAGTCATTTTATCAGATGAAAAAGCGCTGTTCACGACGACATGCATCGTGGACGATTTTAACTGGATCGCATATGACGAGCCCACGGAGCAGGTGCGCGTGACTGCCAAGACGAGATACCGTGCAAAAGAAGCGCCTGCCACAGCACGTGTACTCGAAGACGGCAGGGTCGAACTCGTATTTGATGAACCCCAGCGGGCGATCACGACCGGACAGGCAGCCGTGCTCTACGACGGCGAAGAGGTCGTGGGCGGAGGAACGATCGTACTTGCATAAAAGATCTCAATATAAGATATTCAATTGATTTGGAAAAAGCTGCCTTGTATGGCAGCTTTTTCTGAGTTTTGGCATCCGTTAGGATATAAAAAACGCAATAGGTGCAAATAATATAAAATAAAACACGCAAAAAGGTGCAAATAATCGCTAAATTTTATTGAGAAAAAGTGCAAATAATACTATAATTATTTTGTGAAATGCTAGGAGGTTTGGATATGGAACGAGTTGCACTACAAAAACTGATCGACTGGAATGACAGCAAGCGCAGAAAACCGTTAATTGTATGGGGCGCAAGACAGGTTGGTAAAACGTATCTTGTACAGGAACTTTTTGCGAAAACATATTATAAAAATAATTACATCTATGTTGACTGTAAAAAGGAAGATGAGATCCGGGCATTCTGTTCTACGACTGCCAATGCAGAGAAAATGATCGAATATATCTCGTTGCGAAAGGGAAAACAGATAGGGGCGGACACGCTGTTGATTTTTGATGAAGTACAGGAATGTCCGAATATCATTTCATCGCTCAAATATTTTTGCCAGGATTATAGAGAAATTCCTGTTATAGCAACCGGATCTATGGTGCGTATCAAATTACAAAGGGAAACGCATAAAAGAGGATCGTCAAATAATGATAAATTTTTATTCCCGGTAGGAAAAATCAATCAAATGACCGTATATCCGATGACATTTGATGAGTTTCTCATGAACAGTAACAAAATGCTCTACGAAGCGCTGAAAAGTGCATATGATAATAAACAGCCCTTAGAATCACCGGTTCATCAACTGGCGCTGGATCAGGTGTATAAGTATCTGCTAGTAGGCGGCATGCCGGAAGCGGTAGATGCCTATATCGATTCGGGTAATCTGTTGGAATCAAGGGAAATATTACAGGTATTGTATGATAACTACCTTGCGGATATGGAACTATATCAGGCAAGCCCGGAAGCCGTATTGCGTTCTCGGGCATTGTTTCAAAATATCTATAAGGAATTAAATAAAGAGACAAAAAATTTTTCGCCGGGACTAATCGAAGAAAAGAGTAAAACAAGAGATTATGCAACTGCGATCCAGTGGCTGACGATGGCGCATATCGTGAATCAGTCTTATCAGTTAAAAGAGCACATTACGATGCCGCTGATGCAGGACAACGAAAGTAATTTCCGGCTGTTTCTTGGTGATATAGGAATGTTTTCATACCAAAGTGGCATCAATGCAGCATCATTTGTCTCGAACGAGCGGGAAAATACGTTGTCAGGGATATTTTTTGAAAATTATGTTGCGAATGAATTGATTGCAAAAGGACATAGACTGTTTTATTGGAGAGGACGGGCAGCATGCGAATTGGAGTTTATTATCGAATCAGACAACAAGTTATATCCGATCGATGTGAAAAAAGGTAGGGGAACGTTGAATTCTCTGGAAAAATTTTCAAACCATAATAAGTTTGAATTTGCAATTAAGGTTTCAAAGAATAATTATGGATATGATCCAGAACAAAAATTACTTACGATACCATTTTATTTTATGCCATTTGTGGCAAAAGATCTGGCAGGCGGAACGATGGGAATATAGATGAAGGGAGTAAAGTTATTGCAGGCTTTATAATCTTAATAAATGGAAATGAAAATATGCCGGGAAAGGCAGTAAAAAAGCCCGTTCCACATAGGAGCGGGCTTTTAGACAATGATGAAAAGTTGATCATGCCGGATTCACATGTGCACGTTTGGCAGCTTCACGCTTGCGGGCTTTTTCAAGGCGCATGCGGATCCGTCTGGTCGTATTCTGGAGCGGCGGATCGGGAGCAAAATGTCTCAGGCTCTGCGCGTCGAACGGATAGCGCTGATCCATCGAGGGCATCAGATCCTGAATTTTGATCACATCCCGCAGCTTGGGACTGCTCAGGTCATAGACCGTATTTGTCGCGAAATCAAGTACCTGCGGATGGAACTGATCCCCGGGTGTCTCAGAGAGGATCATGCCGCGGCGATTGGACGACAACTCCACGCACTGACCGGTCGGCAGGATGGAGAGCGCATCGCTGAGCGCCTGTACAATGGCGGGATCATAGAGATTGATATTTCCCTGCAGATGACGGATCGCCTGTACGGAAGATACCGGCTCATAGCCAAGACTCATCGCTGTCATGCGGTCGTATTTATCAGCAACCATCAGTATTTTAGTGTGCATATGAAAATCAGAGATATCCAACTGGGAATTTTCTTTGCGTTCCACCTTCAGAAATTCATCCAAAATAAAGAAAATACTCTCATTCAGACCATAGGTTTTCTCACCGCGTTTGAGCATGCCGGAAGCCTTGTTGCGGTACTGCTCGATCGTCAGCAGGTCGATGGTAGACAGCTCGTTTTCCGGCTTCGCCATGATATCCTTAGGAACATACAGATACCCAAAATCACTGAGCAGTGCAGCTGTGATGAGAGAGCGGGCAGCATTGTCAGGAAATCCCATTCCGTGAGCCAGCATCGCACACAGGATCGCGGTGCAGATCGAATGCTTATAAGTATAGTCCTCGCTGCTGCGGATGGTCGGGGAGAATACGATCGCATGATCGAGCGAATAAAAACGCTGCATGATATCATCCACAAGAGCCGGAAGATCCTCCGGCTTGCGTCCTTTACTGATCGAGATCAGGCTGTCGCGCAGACGGAACATCCATGTCGTCTGGCACTGGTCAAATTCCAGCTCTTCCTCTGAAGCGGGCGGCAGCGGTTCTGCGGGCTCCAGAACGAGCACACCCAGCAGACCGAATTTCTGCATACCGGCGATGATCTGGTCGGTCAGAACAAAGCCCCGCTTGTACAGCAGAACACCCTGTTTATTATAGATCTGTTTCGCGAGACGCATGCCTGCGCGTAGTTCATTTGGTTTGTAGTACTTCATGGCATTATAACCCTTTCAAATCTTGTATAAAAAACAGATATAATATTTTTATATAGAACAAAAGTATAGCATAAAAGGACAAAAAAAACAATGCTGTCCGCATGCGCTGGCAATGGTCTTACATTTTGTAAGAAGCTTTCCGTACGGTCGATTTTCGTATATCGGCACTTCTGGATCAGTCTATTGCGCTGACAGAGCTTCATCGCGAGGGGGGCGAATCATCAGCAGCCAGAAATACAGTAAAAATAGAAGGATGTTGATGGCAGCCAGCAGGTTCAAAGAATAAGGCTCGCCGGTCAGGTAAGCAGCATAGGTGCAGAACGTAACGAGATGCAGCACGATGCAGGGAACAATGGTCTTTTTATCCAGTACCGCTAGAATCAGCGCAAGGATCTCGTACAGGTATCCATAGCGTTCATGCATTCGTGGCAGAGTCAGAACTGCCAGAAATACAAATAAAAAGGCAATGGCAGGATACTGTCCGGGCATAGGCGCAGGGTGCTTTTTCAGCAGATAATAGCAAAAGGCACCGAGAGCACATAATGCCAGAAGACAGGCGGCACGTCCATAGATAGAAAGCAGCTCATAAAATCCGGTCGAGAACAGTGCCCATAGACCCGGATAATTACGTGTCAGAGCCGTACCATTGCTGTGCATCTGTCCAAAGTAGATGGACAGGATATCCCATATGTGCCTGCCGGACAGGAGCCCTCCCAGACTCAGAATGATCATAACAGCCGGAACGTATAGGAATTTTAGAATCGAAAATTCCTTTTTGACAAGATATATAAATATCAAAAAAGGAAGGAAAAATATAGCCTGAAGCTTCATAGTACATGCAAATCCATAGGCAAAAAGCATCAGCGTATATTTTTTCGACAGACAGAAATACAAGGTCCAGATACAGCAGGCGGCATACATGGAATCACACTGCGCCCAGGCAGCGGAATTCAGTACCACGATAGGTGAGCAGACCACCAGGACATAAATCCCGATACTGCGCTCACGATTGTGGGTGAGTTCTTTTACCACAAATAGACATCCGGCCGCCAGCAGATAGTCAAAAATACAGGATAAGAGCTTATAGGCCGCCAGAGGCGGGACTGGCAGATAAGTAAATAAGGCGATCAGTGTCTGATAGAACATACAGTAGTCACCTGTTTGCTGCGATAGTGCCCGGAAGCCGCCGCTTTGTTTGATCGTGTCATACCACGGGAGAAGGAATCTATCGGCGTCATTCGAGACGATAGGGGCTAATCCGATGCGGATACCGATGGATAACAGGGTTATGACGATAACGAAGGCTACATCGATATGGTCAAGGACAAATGTTAAAAGCTTTTTTTCGTATAGCTGGAGCTTGCTTTGCATGATTCGGTCGTACTCCTTTCGGACTGGTTTGTGACATGGTCACTTCCGTTCTCGTGACAGGTTCTCTCGTTTATAATATAACGGGGACGAGCCTTGGTCTCCAGATAGGTTTTGCCAATGTATTCTCCGATGATTCCAAGACCGGTGAGTTGTATCCCGCCAAGAAAACACAGGACACAGATCGTGATCATCCAAGGATTCATATTGTTGTTATGTACACCGCTTAGGACAAAGCAGATAAGTCCTACAAAGGATAGCGATGTAAAAAGGATACCAAGTGCTGTGATAATGCGGATCGGTTTCATGGACAGGCTTGTAATGCCGTCAAGTGCAAATGACAGCATTTTATGGAGCGTGTAATGAGTGGTGCCGCCTTCGCGTTCTTTCCTCTCATATGGGATGGTCGTGCTTGGAAAGCCGATGAGAGGAATGAGCCCGCGGAGAAAAAGATTGACCTCCTTATAGTCGGCAAGCGCATGGAGAACCTTCGAGCTCATTAAGCGGTATTCCGCATGATCCGGAATCATTTCTGCCCCTAGCCGGGACATGAGCCGGTAAAATGCAGCAGCGGTCATTCGCTTGAACCGGTTGTCACATTTGCGTGAGGAACGAACGCCATATACGACGTCGTAGCCCGCATGGTACTGCTCCAGCATCCGCTCAATGGCGTCAATATCATCCTGCCCGTCGCAGTCCATCGTAACAGCTATGTCACACAGCTCTTTAGCTTCCATTAGTCCGGCCAGAAGGCTGTTTTGCTGCCCCTGATTGTGACTGAGGGAAATCCCCATATAATGCTCGTCCCCG
Organism: bacterium; assembly: GCA_050872965.1. Lineage (GTDB taxonomy): Bacteria > Bacillota > Clostridia > Lachnospirales > Lachnospiraceae > W0P33-017. The sequence continues at coordinate 39,492 of JBNMHW010000015.1, forward strand.
GCTGCCAGCTCCTGAATGATTTGCCATGTAAGATCGGTAGAGCAGTCGTTGACAAACAGAATGCGGCTCTCGTCGGATATCTGATTTTGATGAATGAGCGTGTGGATTTTCGACAGAAAGACAGGTGCCGTGAGAGGAAGCGTGTGTTCTTCATTATAGCAGGGAATTATGAGATACATAATCGAATGGCTTAGCATGGATGCCTCCTGATTTCTCCATATATTTTACTTAGCATACTATACATTTTGGCTGATTTCAAGATTTTAAACTGTTTTTTGATAGTTTACATATCAAATCAACTGTGCTAAAATGTTTTCAAAGAATGTACTGTGAAAGGAGAAGGATACCATGAAATTTATCAAACCGGAAGCTGAGATTACATATTTTGAGACGATGGATGTTGTTGAGACATCAGGTGGAATGACGTCAACATCAGCAGCGCCTTCTGGCTCTTCTGCACCTGTTGCTACTAGCTAGCAGTTAGGGATATGATCCAGCGTAGACAAAATATCAAACGGAAGAACGCATACGCTTGTGTGTATGCGTTTTTCTATATAAAATGACAATATGGGAGGGTAATGATGAAGGTAAAGAGCGGCTTTGTGCTGATGAAGGTCGGCATTCAGAATATCGTGGTTGCGGTGGATGACATGGCGGACAGATTTAATGGAATGATCCGCCTGAATGAGACAGGCGAGTTTCTGTGGAAGCTGCTGCAGGAGGGCACCACGGAGGAGCAGATGACAGCGGCACTGGCGCAGGAGTGTAACGTGTCAGAGGAGGAGACGCGCCCGGAGGTGGCAGCGTTTGTGAAGAAGCTGACAGAAGCCGGAGTGGTAGAATGAATATATTGATGGCGTTTAATTCCGATTATTGTTTTCCATCCCTTGTGACCATCGGCTCCCTGTTCAAGCACAATGAGGAGCCTGTGACGATCTATGTGATGTATTCCGTGCTGACAGAGGAAGAATTATCGCAGTTGAAGAAATTGGTTGGTTCCAGAGGGTATGACAGGCTGGAATTGATACGGGTAGATGAACATGCCTTTGAAGATCTGAAGACCTTGAACTGGATCTCCAAGGAGACCTATTACCGGCTGCTGGCGCAGAAGCTTCTGCCGGAGACGGTGGAGCGGTTCCTGTGGCTGGATTCGGATGTACTTGTGCTGCAGAACCTGCATGATTTCTATTATCAGGACATGGAAGGAAAGCTTCTGGTGGCGACCTCTGTCATGGAGGAGGGCAGTATCCACGAGCATTATCTGCAGATGACACTCCCGAAGGATACCCGGTATTTCAATGCGGCACCCCGTCCGAAAACTTAGTTTCTGTCGTGGTTTTAACTGTTTAAATAAATATTTTCGTGTTATTAGTTGCCTCAGCAATCAATAACTGAATAAAGAGCATAACAAAAGAGTATGTTTCTTCATATTCCCGCCATTA
>JBNMHW010000016.1:0-37183 GCA_050872965.1 bacterium
ACAAAGGTTTTATCTGTGTGAAGTTTTGAAGGTATATTACCTTTATGGCCTAGTGGCTCAGTTGGTTAGAGCGCCGCTCTGTCACGGCGGAGGTCACGGGTTCGAGTCCCGTCTGGGTCGTTTAACAGAATAAGGGATCTTAGCTCAGCTGGGAGAGCATCTGCCTTACAAGCAGAGGGTCATAGGTTCGAGCCCTATAGGTCCCATTGTACAACTTATGTACATGCCCGCGTGGCGGAACTGGCAGACGCGCAGGACTTAAAATCCTGTTGTGGTGACACAGTACCGGTTCGATTCCGGTCGCGGGCATTGACCGAAAGGTCTTAATTGAATATGTGTGTGTAGCTCAGCTGGATAGAGCACTTGGCTACGGACCAAGGTGTCGGGGGTTCGAATCCTCTCACGCACGTCGATTAAAAATAAGAGACAGGATAATATCCTGTCTCTTATTTTTGTTCGAGTCCAGTCGGACTCGAACAGGGTTCGTTCTCCGCTTCGCTTCGGTCGGCGCTAAGCAGAAGCCCACCGGGCTTCTAGCGCCCTCTCACGCACGTCAAAGAAATTGTGTAGGACAAGCTATTTTTGAAGAATTAGATTTAATATTTTTATGAGAGTTTCAAGTGACGGAGATTTCTCTCTTATGATATACTATCGATGTATGATTACCAAATTTAAGATAATAAAACAGAAGTATAGGGTTTGATTTATATGATTTCAATAAAAAAGCAGCGAATTGCTGCCATTATGGTTTTAAGTTCGATTGTGTTGACTTTATTTTTGTCGCTACATTTCCAAATCTGGAGTGGTTATTACATGGAAGGTGATTTGGAAAGTATAGTCATACAGCAGATGGACAGTTTGGAGAAGTTAAATTGCGAGGACGATAGAAACGAAAGAATATTTTTGCCTTTCTATGAGTGTATATGTTTAGTTGGAATAGAAATAATGCTGATTTGGACATATGATAGCTTTAAAGAACTCTGTCAGGGAGAGTTTTCTTTCAGACCGGGAGTTTCCTTGCGTAGTCTATCGATTCGAATGGATAATTAAATTCTTCTGATAATCAAATGTTAAATTTATTATCAGGAGGAACTTCGATGTATGTATTAAATGCGAATAATATTTCAAAAGGTTATAAAACTGCAGGAGAAACAATTCGGGTTTTGCAGAATGTGAATCTGCAAGTTATGAAAGGAGAAATGGTCGCCATTATGGGGCCATCCGGCAGTGGAAAGACAACGCTGCTCCACGTGCTGACCGGGATTGACACACTGGACCACGGGGAGATAGTAATTGGAGGTGAAAAGTTTTCACAGCTTACAGAAGAAGAGAAAGCATTTTTCCGTAGAAAGCATATGGGAATGATTTTTCAGGATTTTCAGCTTTTGGAGAGCTTGACAGTTAAAGAAAATATACTGTTACCACTAATTCTTGAACGAAAAGATGCCAAAATCCAGCAAGATAGTTTTTCAAAAATGGTAGATGTGCTTGGCATTGAGGAATTGGGTGATAAAGGGATTGCGGAAATATCGGGCGGTCAGAAACAGAGAGTTGCGATTGGCAGGGCACTGATCAATGAGCCAGATATTATTTTTGGAGATGAGCCAACGGGTAGCCTTGACCGGAGAACAACCGGGGATGTGATGCGATGTATGGAGCAAATGAATCAACAGTTGGATATCAGCTTTCTGCTTGTGACGCATGATGTTTATACAGCATCCTTTTGTGACCGGGTATTATTTTTACAGGATGGAAATCTGGTGGAAGAAGTAAAGAAAGAGAAAAATACCGATAATTTTAGAGAAGATATATTGAAAACACTGTATCTTTTGGGAGGTGGAAAAGATGACATTTTTTGATATTTCCCGAAAGATGCTGAAGGCTGGTTTTCACAAATATCGATTGTACTTTATGTGTAATTTATCTGCAACAGTGTTATTCTGTTGTTTTGCAGTTATTTCCACGAACAGGACGTTTATGAATGAGTCGGTTGTGAATTCATCCATATCCAATAATATTTATCTTCCATTTTTTCTATCAGCAGTGTTTCTGGTCTTTTTCCTTCCTGTTTCGTGTCAGGCGTTTCTTGCATCAAGAAAACAGGAATACGGCGTGATGTTTTTTCTTGGCATGAGCCGGAAGGAGGCATTTGGAAACTTACTTTTGGAAAATATCATTATAGCAGTGCTGGCATTAGCAATAGCACTTGTAGCAGGTACAGTGCTGTCATTTTTATTTTTTGCCGTTATCATTTATGTAATAGATGTTCAGGAAGTGCAATGGCAGTTTTGTCCGGAAGCGTACAGGCTTACCGCCATTCTATATACAGAAGTTGTGACAACTGCCTTTATACTGAATGCTGGGAAATTTATGCTGGATAAAATAGGAACACTGCTAAAAGCGCCATATCGGGCAGACAAAATAGGAAAGATTGGAACGATCTTATATAGACTTGCACCGAAGTACATGAACTTTCATTTAGTGGAATGGTCATTTGTCCGTAGACACAAGAAAGAATGGGGACTTAGGTATATCTTGGCTTCTCTTATTATAGCGGTATCTGTTACGCTTATGGGGAGTTGTGTAACTTTATACCCGGCTTTTCTACAGGATGCAAAAAGCTATTCTCCCTATGATATGGTGTACTCGGAACTTGATGGAATGAATCAGGTTCCATTACAGCACGTCGTTGACATATTGGAGAAGAATGGCGTTACAGTAAAGCGGGTAATTCAGATCCCTTATATCAGAGACAGTGTTTTTAATTATTTTCCTGTGACAGAAATAAACCGCTATTTTGGATGTAATTATCTGGTTCAGGAAGGAGAGTTTTTAAACTTATTTCAGTATGATTTAGAAGATGGGTATGAACACGATACACAGCCGGTGCCTGTTGTGACAGTTTCCGGGAACAGGAAGCTACGGTCTGCTGGAACAGATGTAAAGATATTGTTTAATCAAAACCCGACCTTTGCAGATAAAACGTTAATTATCAATGATTCCGATTTTGAGAAATTAAGTGCAGATATCAGGGGTGGTGTTGCAAACTTGTTTCAGTTTCAGAAATGGGAGGACTCTTATGAGGGAATATGTGAGGTAAAAGAATATCTGCATGAAAGCAATCAGTTAGATGAAAATGAGCAGCCGTATTATGAAATATCTTCTAAAGTAGAAAAATACCGGGATGCAGAGAAATCCGGACAATTTTTATTGTTTTTGATGGCATTTGTGATAGGGCTTATGATAGCGGCTGAGTTTCTGTTAATTCATTCTCGCATCCAGGCAGAGAAGGAAGAAAATAGCAGGGCAGTTTGGAGTTTGCGACTGTTGGGAATGACGGACAAAGAAATTGTAAGGTGTCTATGCTATAAGAACTTTCTGAGATTTATACCACCATTGGTTGTGGGAACAATCCTTTCTTTCCTGCCATCTTATTATTTGAATGAGAGCTATGGGATGGGGACAAACGGAATTCTGGCAGGAATCATATTTGGAGTGATTTTGACAGTCGGAATATTCGTAGGGATACGAAGATATTCTGGAAAAGAAGAAAAACTTTATTTACAGAGAAGACGGTAAACAATCCGAAGTTCCCTGCATTATAAAAACACCTTGAACTTATCATCAATTTATGGTAGTATACTATAGGACGTTACTCGGTTAAAGCGAGTGAAGAACATCTGGAAAACATGTAGGTTATGTAAAGATAAAGGAGTAGAGACATGAATATTGTATGTTTAGACTTGGAAGGTGTATTGGTTCCTGAGATTTGGATTGCATTTGCTGAAGCGAGCGGTATTCCCGAACTGAAGCGGACAACCAGAGATGAGCCGGATTATGGCAAGCTGATGAATTTTCGTCTGAATATCTTAAAGGAGCATGGTCTTGGATTGAAGGAGATTCAGGAGACGATCGCTAAGATCGATCCGATTCCCGGAGCAAAGGAATTTTTGGATGAACTGCGCTCTCTGACGCAGGTGATCATCATCAGTGATACGTTCGAGCAGTTTGCCACTCCGCTGATGAAGAAGCTCGGCTGGCCGACGATCATGTGTAATAGCTTAGAGGTAGCAGAGAATGGGGAGATCACCGGATTCAAGATGCGTTGTGAGAAGTCAAAACTCACGACGGTTAAAGCATTACAGTCGATCGGATATGAGACGATCGCCAGCGGTGACAGCTTTAATGATCTCGCAATGATCCAGGCGAGCAAGGCCGGATTTTTATTCAAGAGCACAGAGCAGATCAAGAAGGACTATCCCGAACTGCCTGCTTTTGAATCATATGATGATCTTTTAGCAGCGATCAAGGCTGCTTTATAAGATAAGACATGGCTGTTGCCGGGGATGACAGCTGTGATACACCGGGGCTGTGAAGGTACAACACAGCCCCGGTTAACAAATGAGGAGGATTAGATATGAACACGTACAAACAAATCATGCGCGGCGTGGTAAAGGTCGAGAACGTAGTGATGGCCGTTACCCTGATCGCGTCATTGGTGCTCACGTTCGCAAATGTCGTGGGTCGAAAACTGGCGAATCACTCCCTGACCTGGGTGGATGAGCTGGTTGTGGCACTTTTTGTGCTGATCTCCCTGATGGGAGCTGCTCTTGCATGTCGGGAGGACGGCGGACTGGTAGGTTTAAGCCTGATCTCTGACCGTTTGAGCGGAACTGCAAGATTGGTGCAGAAGCTGGTGGCTAATGTATGCAGCCTGATCTATTGTGCGATTCTGACCTGGCAGGGCGTGATCCGCGCGCTGGCTGAGTATAAGCAGAATGCACACACATATGTACTCCATTGGCCCGGATGGATCTTCTGGTCATTCGTGCCGATCTGCGGCGTATTTCTGGTACTTCATTTTATTGAAAATACGTTAGATTTTTTAAATGCTAGAAAGGAGGGCAATCAGTAATGATCACGGCTGTTCTTTTCTTAGTATTTTTTGTTCTGTTGATCCTGGATGTGCCGATCGCGATCTGTCTGGGAGCATCATCTGTGGCTGCGATTCTGACGGCAGGACAGAGTCTGACTGTCGTAGCTACCAATACATACACAGGTATCAGTAAAACGTTATTGCTTGCAATCCCGTTTTTCATTCTTGCTGGAAATATTATGGCAAAAGCAGGTATTTCCAAGCGTTTGATCAAGTTTATTGATAGCTGCGTCGGACATAGACGCGGTGGTATCGCTATCGTGTGTGTAATCGTAGCATGTTTCTTTGGAGCTATCTCCGGTTCCGGCCCGGCTACTGTAGCAGCGCTCGGTGCGATCCTGATCCCGGCAATGGTTGAGGCAGGTTTCAGTGCTCCGTTTGCGATGGCGCTCATGGCGGCGGCCAGCTCGATCGCAATCGTCATTCCGCCGAGTATCGCATATGTCGTATATGCTTCGATTACAGGTGAGAATGTCGGAGATCTGTTTATCGCAGGTATTATTCCCGGTATCCTGATGGGACTGGCGCTGATCATTGTCGTTATGATCGAGGTCCGTAAAAAAGGAATCCAGTCTTCACGTGAAAAAGCAGACTGGAAAGAGCGTTGGGTGACATTTAGAGACGCGTTCTGGGGATTTTTGATGCCCGTGATTATCCTGGGTGGTATCTACGGTGGCGTATTTACACCGACCGAGGCAGCTGCGGTAGCAGCAGTGTACGGACTGGTCGTAGGAGTATTTATCTATCGTGAGATCAAGTGGAAAGAGTTATTTGAGATCACCGTTGAATCTGCCAAGACGACTGGTGGTATCATGCTGATCGTTGCATCTGCGACATTGTTCTCTTATGTATGTACACTGTTTGGTATTTCAGAGGCAGCGACTTCATTGCTTGGAAGCGTATCATCCAATAAGTTTATCTTCCTGCTGATCTGTAATGTGATCTTCCTGATCGCAGGATGCTTTATTGATGCAAACTCAGCAATGTATATTTTTATTCCGATCATGTTCCCGATCTGCACATCACTTGGCTTCAGCCCGATCGCATTCGGTATCATGGCTACCTTAAACCTGGCGATTGGACAGGTCACACCGCCGGTAGGTGTCAATCTGTTCGTGGCGATCAGTCTGAAGGTAAAAAATGTAGCAAAAGTTACGTTGCAGCAGATCTCCAAGGCAGTCATGCCGATGATCGCGGCAGCATTGATCGTATTGGTAGTATTTACTTATTTCCCGCGTGCTGCATATACGACCGGTACGAGTGTACCTACAGATGTAGCTGCAGACGATTCTAAAATTCAGGCATATGACAATGAGACATATGATCCGTCCGAGGATGCTTATTATAATGCTGCTGAGTGGGATGAGATGACTTGGCATTTTGCATGCTCAACCGGTGAGACATCTACCTGGGCAAAAGCAGGACGTTACTTTGGCGCATTGATGGAAGAATCTACCGGAGGAAAAGTCAAGGTTGTTGTAGACGGCTTCTCTGATCAGCTCACGAACGGTTCCCAGAAGGATGGAATCGGAGCATTGATGGAAGGCGATCCGGTACAGATCTCTATGCACAGCAACCTGATCTACTCCGGATTTGACGATAGATTTAATGTTGTATCGCTTCCGTATATTTTTAATGATTATGATGATGTAGATGCCAAACTCGACGGTGAAGCGGGAGAAAAGCTCAATGAGATCTTAGAGGGCATGGGGCTGAAATGTTTCGGTATGGCTGAAAACGGTTTCCGCCAGTTGACGAACTCTAAGCGCCCGGTGACATCCGTGGATGATCTGAACGGACTGAAGATCCGCGTGGCAGGATCTAACCTGTTGATGAAGTCTTATGAGGACTGGCAGGCAAATGCGACCAATATGAACTGGTCTGAGACCTACACCGCTTTACAGCAGAATACGGTCGAGGGACAGGAAAACCCGCTTCCGGCGATTGCATCCGCATCGGTACAGGAAGTACAGGATTATATTTCACTGTGGAATGCATATTATGACTGTCTGTTCTTCTGTATGAACGGTGATATTTACAACAGTCTGACAGATGCACAGCGCGAAGTCGTTGATGCCAATGCAAAAAAGACGGTCGACTATCAGCGTGAGATCAACCGCTATGAATGCGAGCTGCTTGTCGAGGATTGGGAAGCAAATGACACGATCGAGGTAGCGCGTACAGAGGATATCGATACAGACAGCTTCAAAGAGGCAACTGCAGATGTGGCAGACTGGTTCATCGATCAGCTTGTCAACACTGACGGATTCTCGCAGGAAGAGGCTGAATCACTGGTTAATGCATTTACGGCAGAGACGGTGAATGTCGAAGCATATGATAATGAAGAATATGACGCAGCCAAAGATGCCGCTCCGGCAACGACAGACTGGGATGACATGACTTGGCATTATGCATGTTCAACCGGAGAGACATCTACCTGGGCAAAAGCAGGACGATATTTCGGTGCGCTGATGAATGAGTCTACCGGTGGCAAGGTCAAGGTTGTCGTAGATGGTTTCTCTGATCAGCTGACAAACGGTTCCCAGAAGGATGGTATCGGAGCATTGATGGAGGGTGATCCGGTACAGGTATCTATGCACAGCAACCTGATCTATTCCGGATTTGATGACAGATTTAACGTCGTATCACTGCCGTATATTTTTGATGATTATGATGATGTAGATGCCAAGTTTGACGGAGAAGCAGGTCAGAAGATGGAAGAGATCTTAGAAGGCATGGGCTTAAAGTGCTTCGGACTGGCAGAGAATGGTTTCCGCCAGTTGACGAACTCCAAACGGCCGGTAGCATCTGTCGATGATCTGAAAGGTCTGAAGATTCGTGTAGCAGGTTCCAACCTGTTGATGAAGTCGTATGAAGACTGGCAGGCGAATGCGACCAATATGAACTGGTCTGAGACTTACACGGCCTTACAGCAGAATACGGTTGAAGGACAGGAAAATCCGCTTCCGGCGATCGCGTCTGCATCAGTACAGGAAGTACAGGATTATATCTCACTGTGGAATGCATATTATGATTGTCTGTTCTTCTGTATGAATGGTGAGATCTACAATAGTCTTTCACAGGAACAGCAGGCGATCGTGGAGGAAAATGCGAAAAAGACGGTAGAATATCAGCGTATGATCAACCGCTATGAGTGTGATCAACTGGTAGCAGACTGGGAAGCAAACGATACGATCGAAGTACTGCATACGGAGGATATCGATACCGATAGCTTTAAGCAGGCGACTGCAGGTGTCGCAGACTGGTTTGTGGATCAGCTTGTCAATACAGATGGATTCGATGAGGCTGAGGCGAGATCACTTGTAGATGCATTTACAAAATAAGAAAGTCAAATAATGGAAAAAGGATCTTTCAGGTCAGAAAGATCCTTTTTTTGTGCAATAAAGTAAGTCCGGTCAGATAAACAGAATTTTATACACACACCAGAATAACAGCAGTGCCATCACGATGTTGAAGATCCGGTCATATTTGTGATAGACCGGATACAGCAGTGTTCCGACGCTTGCCCAGATCAGGTTGCCGGTGGCGGCGCAGGCAGCCATCGTTATGGCGAAGATCAGGGTAGCGGGAACGGAAGTGCCATAAGGGAGCACAAAGCTGCAGTAGGCTGCTACTCCCAGCATCAGAATCTTGATATTCAGGAACTGGAGCAGAAAACCGTTCAGAAACCGCAGTGGAATCTCCTGCGTCAGCCTGTCTGTCTGATCCGGTAAAGTAACCGGGCGCCGTGTCAGTGTTTTATAACCGAGCCACAGAATGTAGGCTGCGCCGGCAAATCGCGCGTATCTTTCAATAGAAGGGATCAGATCGCTCAACAGTGCACAGCCAAATCCGCAGATCAGCATGACAGTGATGAGCCCGGCCCAGATGCCGCGCATGAGCGGCAGACATTTCCTAAAACTGTATTGCCCGGTGGAAGAGAGCAGCAGTACGTTATTTGGACCGGGACTGAGGGTTGTGGCACACGCATAGGTGACAAGTGCCAGAAAGACAGATAATTTCATGAAGGAGGCTCCTTTAAATATAGTAGTAATATTATATCATAATAGAGTTAGTCTGTTTATGTGGAAAAAGCCAATTGTGAAAAAAATGTGAATTGTTAGCACTCTCTATTGACGAGTGCTAACAATAGTGGTATAACATAATCAACAAAAGAAAAGAACACTTCGGATCTCTCCGATCGTGCGATAACAATTTTTTATCTGGAAGGAGATATGACTTATGATGATGCATGGTATTTTTGGAGAAGACTTATTTGATGATTTTATGAACGATTTTGCATTCCCGACACTTTCAACAAGTTCAATGTTTCCGGCATTCCCGGACACTGAGAAGGCATTGTACGGAAAACATGCGAAGAATCTGATGAAGACAGATATCAAAGAGAAAGAGGATGGCTACGAGCTGATCATTGATCTGCCCGGTTTCAAGAAGGATGAATTACAGGTATCACTGGAAGATGGTTATCTGACGATCCGTGCAGCTAAGGGACTTGATAAGGACGAGCAGGAGAAGGATACCGGTAAATATATCCGCAGAGAGCGTTATGCAGGTTCCTGTGCAAGATCCTTCTATGTAGGTGACTATGTTACACAGGAGGATATCAAGGGTGAATTTAAACATGGTATTCTGACACTGGAGATTCCTAAAAAGGAAGCAAAACCGAAGGTAGAGCAGAAAAAGTATATATCGATCGAAGGCTAACCGGATATCGGTAAATGATCAAAGGACCAGCGCTGTAACAGGCGCTGGCCTTTTTTACGATAACGTTTTATTTTCTGACAATTATTGACTGATGAGGTAATTGATGGTAAAATATATAAGTAAAATTGGACAAAGATGAGAGATCCTTTTTCGTCATCATGGAAGGTGGCATTTTTATGGAAAATGTAACATATCAGGGGAAAACATATCCGGAGCCAAACCAAGGCGCACAGAAAGCACTGGCGGCTGCGGGAATCTATACAATTAGATATTATCCGCAGGATCAGGTGATGATCTGCTCGGATGTGTCGGTGGAGAGGCTGGGATGTAAGAAGGTATATGCTCCGATGCCGCAGGATGCGCTTGATGAACTGGTCGTTCCGGAGGATGCTTCCATCTGTGTAAAATTGTTCGAAGCGATCGATCAGGGGGAGACACGTGCTGTCGCAAATCTGCGCGGCAGAGTGGACGGGGAACCGATTCGTGTGTCGCTGACATTGACAGAGCGTGATGCAGATGGCAAACCGCTGAGTGCGATCGGTATTCTGGAAAAGCTGGGTGATGAGGTAGCATCCGCTGAGTTAGTGCGTGCATTGAGTGATGATTATCACTCAATCTATTTTATCGATTATCAGAAGGATATGGTTACACCGTTTCGTCTCAGTGATGCGATCGAGCGGGAGTATGGTACATTTTTCAGATCAAGACCGTCATATGAGAAGGCAATTACATCATATATCAGGCAAACTGTCATGGAAGAAGATCAGGAGGAGATGCTGGCACTTTGTGACCGGGAGAACCTTCGTGAATTTTTCAGAGAAAGCAAGATATTGATCCATGACTTCAGGGCGATCAGAGATGGTCGTGTGCAGTATTGCCGCATGAAGATCGTGAGTCTCTCTCCGCGTGGAGTCATGCATCGTGCAATTTACGGATTTTCGGACATCAATAGGGAGAAGACCAAGGAGTTAGAGCGCTACGCATATACAGACCCGGTGACCGGCGGTGACAATTATGTACGCTTTAAGAAGTGCCTGGCGGACAAGACCGAACGGGGATATATTATATCGATGGATATTCATTCCTTTAAGGTGGTCAATTCGATCTGCGGAACGACAAAGGGTGATGAGATCTTAAAAGAGATCTGGAAGTGCATCAGGCAGGATCTCGGTGAGAAGGATCTGGCCGCGCACATCAATGCGGATCACTTTATCATATACTATGCATTGCAGGATCCGGAGGCAGTTGCTGAGCGGCTGGAGATGCTTACGATCCGTTTGAGCAGGCGCTCGACAGAACTGGGTGTACCGCAGCAGGTACCATATTTCGGTATCGCGGAATGGACACCGGACAAGAAGATCGAGCAGACCTACAACGAGGCCAATATTGCGCGCCATGAGGTAAAACACCGCAAGGATATCAATCATGCATTTTTCAGTCAGGCGGATGCAACACGGATCTTACAGGAAAAGCAGATGGAAGATGCGTTCGAATCATCCATCCGCGAACACCGGTTTGAGATATGGTATCAGCCGAAATATCATCCGGGAAATAATGAACTGGTCGGTGCTGAGGCGCTGGTACGCTGGCGGAATAAGAATGGTGAGCTGGTATCACCGGCCGTATTTATCCCGCTGTTTGAGAGAAACGGCATGATCCGTTATCTGGATGAATATGTGTTCCGCAATGTATGCCTGTTGCAGAAAAAATGGCAGGATGAGAATCTGCATATGTTTCCGATCTCAGTAAATCTATCGCGTGCGAGCCTGTATTTTCAGAGCGTGGTAGAGCGGTATAAGAAGATCACGGAAGAAGTCGGCATTGATCCGAAATATGTTCCGATCGAGATCACGGAGACGGCAGCAGTCGATAATAAGTCGATCGACCAGTTGGCAGACCGTTTCTGTATGGCAGGCTTCCCATTGCATATAGATGATTTCGGAGCAGGATATTCTTCTTTTGCAGCGTTGAACACGATGCATTTTGATACGTTGAAGATCGATAAGAGTCTGATCGATTACATCGGCAATTACGGTGGAGACCGGCTGCTCGAGCATACGATCGCACTGGCAAAGGATCTGGGTATGCATGTGACAGCAGAAGGCGTAGAGACAGACGAACAGGTGTCATTTCTGCAGAAATTAAATTGCGACAGTATCCAAGGATTTTATTATTCCCGTCCACTGCCGCTTGAAGAATTTGAAAAAATCCGCTGATATTATTCAGCCTGATTCATAGCATTACGGATGATGAGTTCCGCTTGTTGCGCCTCGGCTTTGGTGAGCTGAGGCGTATTTTTTAAGCGGTAATCCATGCCCAGATTATCATATTTCACTTTACCCATCGAATGATAGGGGAGCACTTCCAGCTTTTCCACGTTGTGCAGTGTGCCCAGAAACTGACCGAGCGCGTTCAGCTCTTCCGGATCATAGGTGATCCCCGGAACGACTACGTGGCGGATCCACACCGGTTTATGGATATGATCCAGATATCGTGCGAACGACAGGCTGTGCACATTGCTGTGTCCGGTCAGTGTATGATGCTGCGGGTCTGACATGTGCTTGATATCCAGCATGACCAGATCCGTTACCGCCATCAGACGTTCGATCTGTGCCATCGAAGGCCGGTCAAGAGTATGGATGTCGTCAGCAGCCGGATCATCTGCCGGGAACATGATCCCGGCAGTGTCCAGACAGGTATGAATGTTATGCGCTTTTGCCTGTTCAAATAATTCGGTTAAAAAATCAATCTGCAGCATCGGTTCTCCACCGGTTGCGGTGATGCCGCCGGTCTGATAGAATGCACGGTTGCGCTCAAAACGGCTGATGATCCCGTCTGCAGACATCTGCTGGCCGTCTGCGGGATCCCAGGTGTCGGGATTGTGACAGTACAGACACCGCATCGGGCATCCCTGAAAAAATATAACAAATCTGACACCGGGACCGTCTACGGTACCGAATGTTTCCAGCGAATGGATATGACCCATATGATTTTCCATAACACTCTCCAATAATAATCAGTTAGTTACATCCGCTCGTGGAACGTACGCGCAATGACTTCATCCTGCTGCTCTTTGGTCAGCTTGATAAAGTTCACGGCATAACCGGATACGCGGATTGTAAGCTGGGGATACAGCTCCGGATGCTTCTGTGCATCGAGAAGTGTATCGCGGTTTAATACATTGACATTCAGGTGATGTCCACCTTGCTGTGCATAGCCGTCTAACATAGCAACGAGGTTGGTCTTCTGACCTTCCGTATCCTTGCCCAGCGCATCAGGAACGATCGTGAAGGTATTTGAGATACCATCCTGAGAGTCCATGAACGGCAGTTTGGCAACAGAAGCCAGTGATGCGACAGCACCGTGTGTATCGCGTCCGTGCATCGGGTTGGCACCGGGAGCAAATGCGACACCTTTTTTACGTCCGTCAGGGGTGGCTCCGGTATTTTTGCCGTAGGATACGTTGGAGGTGATCGTCAGGATAGAAGTCGTCTGGATACCACCGCGGTAGGTGTGATTGCCTTTGACATAGCCGATAAAGGTATGCAGTACCTCTTTGGCAATATCATCGACTCTGTCATCGTCATTGCCGTATTTCGGGAAGTCGCCTTCAATCTCAAAATCGACGGTAATACCATTCTCGTCGCGGATCGGCTTTACCTTGGCATATTTGATCGCTGAGAGTGAATCGGCTACTACCGAAAAGCCTGCGATACCGGTCGCAAACCATCTGCGGACGTTCTTATCGTGTAATGCCATCTCCAGCTTCTCATAGCAGTATTTGTCATGCATATAATGGATGATGTTGAGGGCGTTGACATAGACACCTGCCAGCCATTTCATCATATCCTTGTATTTATCCCACACTTCGTCATAGTCCAGATATTCGGATGTGATCGGGCGGTATTTCGGGCCGACCTGTTTGCCGCTGATCTCATCGACACCGCCGTTGATCGCATAGAGCAGACACTTGGCGAGGTTCGCACGTGCTCCGAAGAACTGCATCTCCTTTCCGATACGCATAGAAGATACGCAGCAGGCGATACCGTAGTCATCACCGTGAACCACACGCATGATATCATCATTTTCATACTGGATCGCAGAGTGTCTGATCGATGTCTCGGCACAGAATTTCTTGAAATTCTCAGGCAGCTTGACAGACCATAGCACGGTCATGTTCGGCTCCGGAGCGGCACCGATGTTATTTAATGTGTTCAGATAACGGTAGGACATCTTGGTGACCATATGACGTCCATCCACGCCGATACCTGCGATCGATTCGGTTACCCAGGTAGGATCTCCCGCAAAGATGGAATTATACTCCGGTGTACGGGCAAACTTGATCATTCGCAGCTTCATCACGAACTGGTCAATGATCTCCTGAATCTCTTTTTCCGTAAATGTGCCTTCGGCCAGATCACGTTCTGCATAGATGTCCAGGAATGTAGAGGTACGTCCGAGTGACATCGCAGCTCCGTTCTGCTCCTTGACGGCAGCCAGATACGCAAAGTATACAGCCTGTGTCGCTCCGAGTACGTTGTTGGCAGGCTTTGAGATGTCGCAGCCGTAGATCTCGGCGAGCTTTTTCAGCATCTCTAATGCGCGGATCTGCTCGGATAATTCCTCACGCTCGCGGATCACATCGGAATACATGATCGTACGGGTTGTATTTAACTGCTCTTTTTTATCTTCAATCAGGCGGTCCACACCGTATAATGCAGGTCTGCGGTAGTCACCGATGATACGTCCGCGGCCATAAGCGTCGGGCAGACCGGTGATGATATGGGCGCTTCTGCATGCACGCATTTCCGGTGTGTATGCGTCGAAGACACCGGCATTGTGTGTCTTGCGGTGTGTGGTAAAATATTCCACGACTTCAGGATCTACGTGATAGCCGTTATCCTCGCAGGCTTTGATCGCCATACGGATGCCGCCGTAGGGCTGCAGCGCGCGCTTGAACGGCTTGTCTGTCTGAAAACCGACGATCTTTTCCTTGCTCTTGTCGAGGTATCCCGGACCGTGAGAGGTGATCGTTGAGATGATCTTTGTGTCCATATCGAGTACACCGCCGGCCTCACGCTCCTGGTTGGAGAGTTCCAATACCTGATCCCACAGGTCTGTGGTATCCTGTGTCGGTCCTTCCAAAAAGGAATCGTCACCGTCATAGGGGTGATAATTTTTCTGAATAAAATCTCTTACATTTACTTCTGTTTCCCAAGCTCCGCCCTCGAAGCTTCTCCATGCTGTCTGCATATGTTTTCTCCTTTCGTTACAGTGCTCGTGTGCTGAATGATGCACGGTTAGGTTAAACTAACTATGCTCATTTGTCAAGAGTCACACACTGGATTTATATGCACGAATTGGCATATTGAGGAAAATTCCTGAATAGTGCAAAAAAACCGGCGCGTCCGGACTCTTCGCCCAGACGGTCGGCATTTGATCGTTATACTTCACGTGGTAATCCCCACATTATTCCGTCAGTCATATAACGATAGGATTGTACAATGAAAATCAAAAATTTACAATAGTTTTTTTCTGACAAAATAATTTTTGTACATTTTTACCAATCAGGAAGAATGACCGGTGCGTCCGGACCTGCGGTATTGTCCGGCAGGCATGCCGATCTCTTTTTTGAAGGTTCTGCAGAAATAGTTATAGTCGCTAAAGCCGATCCGTTCTGATATTTCATACACAGGCAGATCGGTCTCGGTCAGCAGACGCTTTGCTTCATCCAGACGCAGTTTTTTGATATGTTCCGCAATACCGGTGGACAGATATTTGCTGCAGGATTCATAGAGCTTGTTTTTGCTGATGTGGAATTCCTGCGTGAGCCGACCGATCGAGAGGTCTTCGGATAGATGATCCAGTAAAAAACTGTCGAGATTTTCCATAAATGTTTTCCGATGCAGGGAAACCATATCCTTGAGCAGTACATAAAAGGTACATGCCTCGAGAATCTTGGCGGCTGCAATGATCTGGTCGCGGGTTTTATAGGTCACATGATAGATGGAGGCATCCACACCCTTGGGCTGGAGGCGGTTGTATCTGCTCACATAGCTGCTCAGAGAGGCAGAAACATGAGCGGAATCCGTCTCGTCCGTGATCTGGCCAAACATGATATATCCGGTGACAACGCCATTGTCAATGAGCGGAACTGTCGTTTCGATCAGGCCGGCATGGCATTTGTAGATCTCCATGTTGCCGGTATGCTGACAGCGCTCAAAGGAACGGCGGTTGCTGTCGAGACAGTCGCGGGCACCGTTTTCAAAGGATCGCACATAGGCACAGAAGGGGCAGTGCATGTACGGATAGGACAGCACTTCATAGCCGTTGGTATCAAACAGTGCGATCTTGATGTTCGTCAGCACATAAAAATTCTTCATCAGGTCTAGCAGTAATTCCCGGTTCAGGTTCAAAGTCAGTGAATCCATAAATAGCACTCCCATAAAACAATTTTACAGTTTTTAAGTACATAATACACTATTTAGAACCAGATGCAAAGTGTATGATGAGAACAGAAATGATTGAGAATATTTTTCGGTAATAAAGACCCACAGCAGATATCAAAGGAGGATACAACCATGTTAGTTACTTTAAAAGAGATTCTGGACATCGCAGAAGAGAAACAGATCGCGATTGGTTCATTCAATGCATCCGGACTGGAAGCGATCGAGGCAGAACTGGCAGCAGCCGAAGAACTGCAGCTGCCGGTCATCATCCAGTTCGCGCAGTGTCATGAGCCGTGGATCCCGCTGAAGACGATCGGACCGATCATGGTCGAGATGGCAAAAAAGGCCGTCGTTCCGGTATGTGTGCACTTAGATCACGGTGAGACACTGGACTATCTGCAGCAGGCATTGGACATCGGATTTACCGGTATCATGTATGATGGTTCGGTACTTCCGTACGAGGAGAATCAGGCCAATACAAAAAAAGCGGTGGAGATGGCGAAAAAGTATGGAGCTTCCGTGGAGGCAGAACTGGGTTCTATGGGCAAACGTGAGTCAGGAAGCGGTGCGGACGGCGCCGGTGTGGATGATGATACCAAGATCTATACAGATCCGGATCTCGCAGCGAAATTTGTCGCAGAGACAGGCATCGATGCACTGGCATGTTCATTTGGAACGACACATGGCATATATCTGACAGAGCCTAGACTGGATTTTGATGTGGTGAAAAATGTGCGCGCGAAGACCGGCAACATCCCTGTAGTTATGCACGGCGGTTCCGGTGTGAGCACAGAGGATTACCACAAGGCAGTTGCAGCCGGTGTGAGAAAGATCAACTACTTTACATATATGGACAAGGCAGGCGGAGCAGCAGTCGCCGATTATCTGAAGGGATTATCAGAGAAAGATCAGGTCTTTTTCTCATCGATCTTTATGGTCGCACGCGCTGCAATGCAGGATAATGTAAAGAACGCGATGAAAGTGTTTGCAGGGGAGGACTAGATGACTATGGGTAAAAAGATGACATTTGCTTTAGCTTTTTGTAACCGTGGATTTATGCCCGGAGAACTGATCTACGGTGCGAGAGAGGATATGATCCAGGCGGTCACGAATGCAGGATATGATTATATTGCGATGGATGCATCCCTGACGAGATTCGGAGGAATCGAGACGAGAGATGAGGGACGCTTGTATGCAAAGTGGCTCAAAGAGCATGAGGGCGAGTATGACGGCGTGATCTTCTCCATGCCGATCTTTGCAGATGAGAACGGAGCGATCACGGCACTTCAGGATGCGGGAGTCCCGATTCTGATGCAGGCGTATCCGGACGAGATCGGCAAAATGGATTTTGCACACCGCAGAGACGCATTTTGCGGGAAGTTCTCCGTAACGGATGTGTTTACACAGTATCAGGTGCCGTTCACCGTGTTGAAGCCGCACGTGGTACATCCGTTATCTGAGAAATTTCAGGAAAATCTGAGAGATTTTGCTGCGATCTGTCGTGTCGTAAACGGCATGAAGCGATTCACGATCGGCTGTATCGGCGCCCGCACGACTGCGTTCAAGACGACACGTTTTGACGAGATCGGTCTGCAGAAGAACGGTATCACGGTAGAATCCTTTGATCTGTCCGAACTGGTCTATAAAGTGAATCAGAAAGCGGATGATGATGCCGCAGTACTTGCGAAAAAAGAGGTGCTGCACAATTACGCTGATTTTAGCCGTATTCCTGAGGCAAATCAGAACACACTCGCCAAGATCAGTGTCGTGATCGATGAGTATGTGGAAGAATATCATCTGGATGCATTGGCAATCCGCTGCTGGAATGAGATGGAGACGATCCTTCGTGTCTGCCCGTGTGTACTGCTCTCGGAGTTGAACGATCGTGGCATCGTGACATCCTGCGAGATCGATCTGACATCAGCAATTTCTATGCGTGCGATGGCGCTGGCGAGCGAACAGCCGACAGCCGTTCTGGACTGGAACAATAATTATGGTGATGATGAGAATAAGGTCATCCTGTTCCACTGCGGTTCGACGGCACAGAGTCTGATGACAGAGAAGGGAACTGTGACCGAGCACAAGATGTTTGCCAAGGGCGATCCTGGTTCCGGATGGGGTACGAATGAAGGCCGGATCCGTCCGATGAAGACGACGATCTCAAACTGTCTGACCGTAGATGGCAAGGTGATCATGTATGCGAGTGAGGCGGAATTTACGGATGATCCGATCGAGGATGCATATTTTGGATGCGCTGGCGTATGTCAGATGGATCATATGCAGGATAAGATGATCAAACTGGCAAAGGGTGGCTTTAAGCATCATACCTGTGTCGGAGTCGGACATATGAAGGATATCTTAAAAGAGGCATTTACGACTTATCTGGGTTATGAATGGGTCGATATTGACGAGTAGTTTATCAGAAGATCACGGAGAAAGGATCGGGAGAGTATGAAAATAGCAGGACTGGATATCGGAACGACCGGTTGTAAGTGTACGGTGTTTGATGAACAGGGACAATATCTGGGAAAAGCATATCGTGACTATCCCGTCAGCCGTAAGACGGACAGCCATGAGATCGATGTATCGACCGTCATGGATGCCGTCTATCAGGCTGTGAGGGAGATGACAGCACAGTATGCGGATATTGCAGGGATCGGAGTGACCAGTTTTGGAGAGACATTCGTCATGACCGATGCAAACGGGTATCCACTGCATACGGCAATGCTCTATACCGACCCTCGTGGAACGAGCGAATGCAGGCAGTTGATCGCACAGATCGGTGAATCGCAGATCGCGCATATTACAGGGCTCCGTCCGCATCAGATGTACAGTATATCAAAAATGATGTGGATCAGACAGCACCGGCCGGAGATCTATGAGCAGGCAAAGCACATTTTTCTGATGGAAGACTATGTGGTCTACCATCTGACGGGGAAAGCGCAGATCGATTATTCGCTGGCGACGCGGACGATGGCATTTGATATCCGTTCATTGACCTGGAGTGAGACAATGTTTGAGGCAGCAGAGATCGATATGGCTCTGATGTCAGAGATCGTGCCGACCGGAACATCGGCAGGCACAGTCACAGAGGAGGCATCCGGACTGACCGGATTACCGCGGGATGCGCAGGTGATATCGATCAGTCACGATCAGGTAGCGGCGGCAGTCGGCGCGGGTGCATTTGACGGAACGACTGCTGTGGATGGAGCGGGTACGGTGGAATGTCTGACACCGATCTATGATACACTGCCGGATATTGACCGGATGGCGGAGGGCTATTTTTCGGTTGTTCCGTATATCATACCGGGAAAGTATGTCGCATACGCGTTTTCCTATACTGGCGGAGCACTCATGCAGTGGTGTGTGGATACCGTGGCGAAACGGGAACAGGAACTGGCAAAGCAGCAGGGTATATCGGTCAATACTTATCTGGAACAGGAATATGCGAGACAGGCAGCGGGAGCAGATACGGCACCGGAGGATGCACCGCCGGGTGGGTTGCTCGTATTGCCGCATTTTGCAGGCGCGGCAACTCCGTATATGGATACCGGCTCAAAGGGAGCGATCCTGGGACTGACCACGGAAAGTACGGCAGCAGACATCTACCGGGGCTGTATGGAAGGCGTCGTGTATGAGATGTATCTGAATTACCGGGCACTGCATGGATCCGGCATTCATTTTGAGAAGCTGCATGCGACCGGTGGCGGTGCAAGATCTAAGGTATGGATGCAGATGAAGGCAGATATGCTGGGACTGCCGATCGTGGCTCTGCGGACGCTGGATGCAGGAACGGTGGGCAGCGCGATGCTCACAGGCATTGCAATCGGGCTGTTTGCTGATCCGGAGGACGCAGCGGCACATATGGTCGAGGAGACGGAAGTCTATCAGCCGCGGCAGGAAATGCATGATGTATATATGCAGATTTATCAAAAATATGAACAGGTATATCGTGCAGTGCGGCCGCTGGTGTAGTATAATAATCAGATGAACGCATGTAGGCGGAGGTGAATACAAGCTGTGAGTAAAAAAGTGATCGTAGCCGGACATATCTGTCTGGATATTACGCCGGTATTTCCGGAGGGAAGAAAACAGAATGTTGCAGATATCCTGCAGCCGGGAAAGCTGATCGAGATGGGAGAAGCGGATATCCATACAGGCGGCGCTGTAGCCAATACAGGACTTGCAATGCGTATATTGGGAGCGGATGCAACGTTGATGGGAAAGGTCGGAACCGATGCATTAGGAGACATGGTGTGCAGTATTTTGCAAAAGTACGATGCACAGGATGGTGTGATCCGGTCCGCACAGGAATCTACCTCATATTCAGTCGTTCTGGCGATACCGGGAATAGACCGGATCTTTCTGCATCATCCGGGAGCCAATCATACATTTTGTGCAGCGGATATTCCGCAGAATGCATTGGAAGAGGCGGCATTGATTCATTTTGGATATCCGCCGCTCATGCGCACGATGTATGCCGATGACGGCGCAGAACTGGTAAAATTGTTCAAAAATGCCAAGGCAGCAGGTTGTGCCACATCGCTGGATCTGGCGGCGGTAGATCCGCAGTCGGAGGCGGGTACTGCTGACTGGAATCTGATCTTAAAGAATGTGATGCCGTATGTCGACTTTTTTGTGCCGAGTGCAGAGGAACTGTGCTATATGTTAGATCCGGGACGGCTGGAGCAGTGGCACCAGCGGGCAAACGGACAGGATCTGACCGAAGTGATCGATATCGAGCAGGATATCGTACCGCTGGCAGAAACATGTATGTCATACGGAGCGAAGGTGCTCGTGATCAAATGCGGTGCGGCAGGCATGTATTATCGTACAACGGATGATTCGGCTATGTTCGGACAGATCGGAGCGAGACTGGAGCTGGATCCGGCACAGTGGTGTGGTATGTACGGCTTTGAGCGTTCATATGTACCGGAGCGCGTGTTATCCGGAACCGGTGCGGGAGATACGAGTATCGCAGCTTTTCTGACTGCCATGTTAGAGGGCGGCCCGCTGGAGGATTGCATGCATCTGGCGGCAGCGACAGGAGCATCATGTGTGGCTGCTTATGACGCACTGAGCGGTCTGCGGCCGCTCGATGAGCTGAGAGAAAAGATCCGTGCAGGATGGAAAAAATGTTAGCGGATACGGGCAGAGGAAGGAGACAGTTACATGCCTAAAATATTGTTTTTTGATGCCGATGGGACGACACTGGATATCAAGCGCGGTGTGGCACCGGATGTGCCGGATGCCATTAAGCGGCTGACTGATAACGGACATATGGCATTCTTATGTACAGGGCGCAGCCGGGCATTTGTGCCCCGCGAGATGGAGCGCCTGCCCTGGACAGGAATGATCACCAATCTGGGCGCATATATCGAATATCAGGGCAGACCTGTTTACTGGAAGGAGATACCGCTATCTGATGCGAAACGTGCGATGGAGACACTACGCAGATGCGGGCTGGTGCCGGTTATGGAAGGCAATGAGCATATGTATTATGATCTGGAGGAATACACGACCGATGTGGACTGGTATGCGGATCTGATCACGCAGGAATTAGGTGACCGGTGGCGTCCGATCACCGGCAACGAAGACCGGTTATGCATCAACAAGATCAGTGCCAAGCGTCTGCCGGGATGTAAGGCAGATCAGGCATGTCATGAACTGGCTTCTATTTTTGATTACATCTGGCATGAAGGTGCATTTGTCGGAAGTACGATCGAGATGATCGCAAAGGGGCACTCGAAAGGTCTGGCGATCGCAGTTCTCTGCGGTGTATTGGGCGTAGATATGTCGGATACATTCGCATTTGGTGACAGCAACAATGACCTGACAATGTTTCAGGTCGTGCACAATAAGATCGCCATGGGAGATGCATCCTCAGAATTGCTGGCAGCGGCGGACTATGTGACCGCACCGGACTTCGAGGGAGGCATCACGCAGGCCTTGGAACATTACGGATTGATATAGGGTCAGAGAATACAATATAAATAGGGGGATGACTATATAATGACACAGGAACGATCCCTTTCATCTTAAAATATAGATGGAAGGGATTTTTTGTTGCCTGTTTTATGGGTCATAGGTATAATAAAAAATAATGCGACCATAGAGATTAGCTAGAAAAAGGTAAAAAAGATGGAACGATTTGAACAGATCAGTGAAACGTCATATTTATCCGTGCAAAATGCACCTGTATACCGAAAAATCATGAGGTGTTTTTATCGGGAATATGAAAAAATGCATTTTCAACTATATAAAGAGGATGTCTTTCAACTGATAAAAGAAGATGAAACATTTGAGGCGTACACTATGGAGCAAATGGTGCAGGATCTGGAAGCACTTGTGAAGTGGAAAAATCTTACACCGATACAGGATCCGGGGAAAGTATATACGATAGCAGATTATAAAAATAAACAGTATCGTTATACCATGTCGGAGTATGCTGTTGAGATTGAGCGTTTGACCGTGCGCTTGGAGAGCCTGTATCTGGAGTCGGGAAATTTATCAACGAATTTTTTTGTCCGTTTGGAAAAAAGCCTGGATGAGATCGAAGATATGGAACATGCGCCATTGCGTGCGGTGAATGAATGGTGGCAGATGCTGCAGGAAGATTTTAAGCGCTTGAATCAGAACTATCAGGATTATTTAAGGGATTTTTATTCAGGAAAGACAGAAAAACTGATGAAATCAGTGGAGTTTATGGTTCATAAGGATAAATTTATCAGGTATTTGAACGAGTTTGTTCAGGAATTACAGCGACATGCGAAACGTATGGAGCATTTGCTGGAAAAGAATACGGAGCTTATGGAACATACGATCCTTGAAAAGATCGTACAGAGTGAACTGGATATTCCACATGCGCTGTTGGAAATTCATGGGAATACGGAGCCAAGTATCAGGGAAAATGTATTCGGAAAGTGGGATTCCTTAAAAAACTGGTTTGTAGATCATCAGGGACAGGAATGTGAAGCTAAAAAGGTATTAAAGATCACAAATGATATTATACGGAATATCATTCAAAATGCGGCACTGATCGTACAGATACAGAATTGGGGAATCAGCAGAAAGGACGATTACAAGAAGTTTCTGGAGTTATTTCTGGAATGTGAAGATATGGACGAGGCACACAGGCTGTCGGCACATGTTTTTGGCATTCAACAAATAGAACATTATAAAGTCAATGTGCCAAGAGAAGGTGACAGTATCAGCAACAGTGTCTATCAGGAAGATCCGGCACTGTTTTTGCTGAAACCGCATACGAGAAGCTACCGGGAGCGAAAAGATAGAACCGGTTTTACAGATAAATCGTTGGAAAAGAGAGCACAGAGAGAAAACTATCTGCGCCAGGCGCAAAGACAGAAGGAACTGGCACTACGCTATATCAAAGATGGCAAAATACGATTTGCGGATATAGAAGAAGTCATTTCAGAAGATGCAAGGGTTATCTTTTTGCAATGGATCGCACAGGCCAATATGAGTTCGCAGAAGATGGGGCGGAGAGAATATGGACAGGAGTATCAACTGATCAAAAGAGAGGGCACCTGTGTCCTAAAGTGTGAGGACGGAGATTTGAGAATGCCGGATTATGTATTGGAGTTTAAAGAAACATGAATGAAATCAGAACATTAATGGAAAAATTCTGGATCTGCAGAGATAGTGACAAAGAGACATTTTATAAGGTGAAACGTGATATCCCCAATTTCCAGCGTTTTGTCAGAGAACAGCTCGGATGGAAACTGATACACACCGAGAAACTGCTGAAATTGGAAAAGCGGCCGGCGCATGCGGAAGCGTTCATGGGTATCAATGAATTTACGGATATCAGGGATTATTGCATCTTATGTGTAGTGCTGATGTATCTGGAAGATGCGGAAGATGGAAAACAATTTCTGCTGTCGGAGCTGATCGATTATGTAGAAACACAGCTAAAGAATTATATGCCGGTGGACTGGACTTCCTTTACACAGAGAAAATCATTGGTGCGGGTATTGCAGTATATGGAACGATTGCAGATGCTTCGGGTATATGAGGGAAAGAGTGAGTCTTTCACGCAGGAAGCCGGGCAGGAGGTATTATACGAAAATACCGGATATTCGAAATATTTTGCAAGCAGTTTTACAACGGATATATCGGATTATAAATCATGGGAAGATTTTGAAAAGACAGATTTTGAAGAGGTTCAGGAGAATCGGGGAGCGATGAGAATCCATCGTGTATACAGACAATTGGCAGTTTGTCCTGCATTGTACTGGAACCGGGCAGATGATGCAGATGCCTTGTATTTGAAAAATCAGAGACAGTGGGTTGGCAGATATCTGCAGGACAATATGGGAGGACATTTGAATATCTACCGGAATGCTGCATTTTTTACGCTGGATACAGATGATTGTTATGGCATGGTGCATCCGCGGGATGCGCAGATCGCGGAAAGTATTTTGCTGATCTGTGCAGTGATCCAGGAACGGATAAAGGATGGGCGGATGGAATTGCAGGAAAACGAGTGCATTACCATGACGAAACAGGCATTTGAGGAACTTGTCATAGACTGCAGGCAGCAATGGAAGGATGCCTGGAGCAAGGAATATCGAGAAATGGAGCGGGACAGGTTCATTGAAGCAATTCTGAAATATATGAAAGACTGGATGATCGTCCGGTGTGAGGATGATCGGGTTATCGTACTGCCCGGAGCAGGCAGGCTGACCGGGCAGTATCCCGCAGATTACAGAGGAGGCACAGAAGAATGAAGGAACGCTGGAAGATGAACCGGATAGGTTTCGTGAATTTCTGGTTATATGATGAAGAGGATTTTGAATTCGAGGATGGTAAGCTGCTTCTAAGAGGCCAGAATGGCTCAGGAAAATCAATCACCACCCAGAGTTTCATACCTTTTGTGCTGGATGGTGACCGTACACCCAGCCGTCTGGATCCGTTTGGTTCCAGTGACCGCCGGATGGAATACTATTTTCTGGGAGAAGAAGGAAAAGAGGAATCTACCGGTTATCTGTTTCTGGAGTTCAAAAAGAGCGGATCGGACGAATACCGTACCATTGGTATCGGACAGAAGGCAAAACGCGGAAAACCTATGGACTTCTGGGGATTTGTGATCCTGGATGGACGTCGGATCGGATATGATCTGTGGCTGTACAAAGAAGTGGGTTCCAATAAAATTCCCCGCGATAAACGGGAAATGAAAGCGGAGCTGGGAGAGAACAATTTCTTTACAGACAGCCAGTCTGAATACAAGAAGCATGTCAATCAGTACATTTTCGGATTCCGAAAAGAAGAGCAGTATGAGCAGTTTATCAAACTTTTGGTAAAAGTGCGGGCACCCAAACTTTCCAAGGAATTTAAACCTACAAAAGTGTACGATATACTGAATGACTCACTGCAGACGCTGACGGATGAAGATCTGCGGCCGATGGTAGATGCTATGGAAAAGATGGATGAGATTCAGGATAGTCTGGAAATGTTGAATCGTGCGTTTAGTGATGTGAGAACCATCCGGAATGAATATATCCGTTATAACCAATATATGCTGGCAAAGAAAGCCCACGGCTATCTGAATAAAAAGCAGGAAGTGGAGCTGGCGCAGGCAAAACTGGAGGAACAGGAACAAAAGCAGAGAGAGGCAGAAGAGGAACAACGAAAGGCGCAGCAGGAGACAGAAAAGCTCACAGAAGAGAAGAAATTGAAAGAAACAGAATGCAATGCCCTTTTGGATCCGGAACTGGAGGATGCAGATCGAAAGCTGGAGGCACTGAAAGAGGCGTATTCTGAGGCGGCGCAAGGAGAACAGCGATGGAGTAAAAAAATCGATGACTGTAAAGAACGGATCTGGGAGGAAGAACAAAACCTGAAAAAACTGCGGGAGAATCTGGAACTGCGGAGAGATTCCCTGAAAGATCAGAGAGAAGAACTGGATGAGCAGCAGGAAATCCTGCAATGGGAGCATCATGAAGCTGCAAAGCGCAAGATCAGTCTGGAAGAATATGAAGAGAACGATGAGATTACCGAGAATCTGCAAATATGGAAAAAACAACTGACAGCGGGAAAAACAGCGATCCAGCGGTTGGAAGAGATATCCGGGCAGTACGAGGACGCAGCCAGATCACTGGAAGAGGCAAAAAAACAGAAAATAGAAGAGGAACAGAAGCTGGAGGCAGCGCGGGAGCGTGTGGCAGACCGAATTGACCAGTGGATCATGGATGTCTATCATAATGCAAAGGAATCCACGGAGTGGAAGCCGGAGCAGGCAGTTCTATTGCAGGCTGAACAGCAGGTAAGGGAATACCGTTCTTCCTCGGACGAGGCAGAGATACAGAAGATCTTCCGCACGGACTATGAGAGACAGCGTCAACTGCTCATGGATAAAAAACGTGAGAAGCAATATGAGCAGGATCGACAGGTAAAGGAGTTAAAAGAAACCGAAGAACAGTTACAGCAGGTACAGAATCAGAAAGAACTGGAGCCGGAGCGGGATGAGATGACGGTGAGATCACGTGTGATCCTGAATCGGGCAGGTGTTACAGCGATTCCGTTCTACCGCGCAGTGGAATTTGCGAAAGATCTGGATGAAGTATCTTGTGCAAGATTGGAGGCACAGCTGCAGATGACCGGGATGCTGGATGCATTGGTTGTGACGCAGGAAGATTATGAAAAGATCAAAACAGATCATCCGGATTTTCTGGATATTGTGTTGCAGGCAGAAACAGCAGGAAACAGTGATTTTTCAAAATTGACGGTTAGTGAGGATCTGCCACAGAAATTGAAAGAATCTGTACAAAAGATTCTTAGCAATATTTATGAAAAGGAAGGCAGGATACAAGGAATTTATTTTGGAGCAGACGGTAGTTTCAGACATGGTATTCTGGCTGGAAGAACGAATAAAGAGGCAGCAGAGTATGTAGGATATCTGGCAAGAAAACGTAAGAAAGAGCAGAAGATCCATGAATTGCAGCAGCAGATCGTACGCATCCGGAAAACAATCGGAGATCTGGAAGTGGAAATCGCGCAGCTTCAGGCACGAATAGACCAATTACAGAAAGAATACGAAGAAATTCCGGATTTTTTGGAGATTCATGTTGCAATGGCAGAAAAGAATGAGTGCGAACATGAATTAGAACGGCTGGAAAATGAGTATCTGAAAAAACAGGATCAGGAACACAGATTATATGAACAGAAGAACCGGCAGTATCAGGAAGTGCTGAAACTGTGTAAAATGATGCCCTATGGAAGGACAGCCGAAGCCTATGGGGAAGCATGTGATGCTGCGGAAGAATATGGAAAGATCTGGCAGGGGATTCGACAGGAATTGCTGCACATACAGGTAGATCAGAGCAGTTACAGGGACAAAAAAGAGCAGATTGAAAGGTACAGTGATGATCTGGATGCCGCCTTTTCGGAACAGAAAACATACAGTATAAGGGCAAAAGAATGTAAGATTCAGATTCAGCAGCTGGAAGAATATCTAAACAGTCCGGAGCTGGTTGCCAAGGCAAATCGTCTGAAACAGTTGAAAAAGGAACTGGAGGAAATAGGTACAAGATTAAAAGAACTGGATCGTTTGCTCACGAGACTTGATGAAAGACAGAGCAGATTGCAGGAAGAACTGCCGGAGCAAAAAGAAAAATTGCAGCAGTTGATCATAGAGGGGACGATGCTTCAAAACTATTTTGAAGAAGAACTGGATCTGAAGCTGATACTCTGCAGAGAGAATCGAACTGTTTCTGAATGTGCAAAAGAGGCAGTGAAAATCCTGCGGGAATCGGATAAAAACAGAGAACCAGCGGAACTGCTGCAGGCATTGCATAATGTATATCTGCAGCACAACGGAAGTCTGGCCAGTTACGGAACATCCATGGAGGAATGCTTTGGAGATACGGAAAATGGAGATGCGGTGCGGAAACGAGTACGTATCACATCTGTCTGGAATGGGAAAAAAGTATATCTCGAAGAGTTTTATAACATTCTGAAAACGGCAATTGAAGAGACCGAATTACTGATACAGAAAAAAGACAGGGAGCTTTTTGAAGATATTCTGTCACAGACGATCAGTCAGCAGCTTACAGACCGTATTGCAGAGAGCCGGAAGTGGACACTGGACATGTCAAAACTCATGAAGGAGATGGATACCTCTATGGGACTCAGTTTTTCGCTGGAATGGAAACCGTGTAAGGCGGAGAATGATAAAGAACTGGATACAGCGGAACTGGAACAGATACTTCTCAGGGATCGGGAACTGCTTACGATGGAAGATATAGAGAAAGTGGCAGGACATTTCCGGAGCAAGATCCGTACAGAAAAAGCCAGGCTGGAAGAAGCGGGAACGATCATCAACTATATGGAACTGGTCAGAGATGCATTGGATTATCGTAAATGGTTTGCATTCCAGATGTTTTACAGACGGGGAGAAGAGAACAGAAAGCCATTGACGAATGCGGCGTTCAATCGTTTCAGCGGAGGCGAGAAAGCGATGGCAATGTATGTTCCACTGTTTGGAGCAGTCAATGCGCAATATCAGAAAGCGGATCATACAGATCATCCGAGGATCATAGCTTTGGATGAGGCATTTGCAGGTGTTGATGATAGAAATATCAGCAGTATGTTTGAACTGGTGGATAAGCTGGATTTTGATTATATCATGAATTCACAGGCATTGTGGGGATGCTTTGAGACAGTTAAAAATCTGCGTATTGCAGAACTGCATCGCCCGGAGAATTCGCAGGTAGTATCTGTGATCCGGTATACATGGAATGGACATGAGAGGATGTTGGATGAACAATAACGAAGCGTGTGCAGTGTATTTCAAAGGACAGCCGGCATTTGAACGATGTTTTCGCGAATTTGAAAAGAAATGGAGATCTTACGGAAGGGCAGCAGGAACGATTGTTTTGAAAAATGTCTCCGAAGATGAACGACGGGCAATCGGTGGAATCATCGGGAAGGTGTTCTACGAGGATGTGGTACGGTTTTCATTTTCGGAATTTGAAAAAGGTTTGCAGCAGACCAAGTTTGGACCGGTTGATTTATTAGATGTTCTGGAAATATATTATGGCAGAAAAATCGTGACGACACAGGAAAAGCAGATTCGGGATACTCGGGAAAAAAACGAGTTTTTTGAAGAAGCAGAGCGGTATCTGGCAGAATATGCCGGACATGATACAAGCGCGGTATCCTGGCTGCGGGAAATGGTAGCCGGAAAAAACTATGGCTACCAGATTGTGATCAGAGAGTATAAGAAAGATACAGAACAGGCCCGGAAACTCTTGAAGACTGTGGGAAGTGCAATAGCAGAACTCGAAAAGCGCTCAGGCGGAGAAGAAGAAATTCCGCTCGCAGTATTTGCGGCTGAAATGTCAGGAAATCCACATTACTTTGACCATGGGACAGCAGCCGGACAATTATTGGTTCATGGAATATGTTATGGCGGGGAAAGATCCTATCCGGATAATGCGCATCAATGGAGAGAGGTGCTGTTATCGGGCGGGATCGTACCTGACAATCTATCTTCTATCGTACATGTCTATGGACTGAGAATACAGATAGGAGGAAAATGGCATCCCGCATACGATGCATTTTGCCGGATGCAGGAGCCGTGTGCCATAACGATGGAAAACCTGCTGGAATTGACAGATGTACAGCCGGTAGGGAATAAAGTATATATTGTAGAAAATGAAATGGTATTCAGCTACCTGTTAAAACATCTGAAACAAAAGAAGATCACATTGCTGTGTACTTCCGGTCAGCTGCGCAGTGCTTCCGTGAAATTGATCCGGTGCCTGTCAGATCGCGGGGCAGAAATGTATTATAGTGGAGATATAGACCCAGATGGAATCCGGATCGCTGACAGACTCTGGAAAAAATATGGAGATAAAATTCATATCTGGAGAATGTCTGAGTGTGACTATGAAAATTGCATGTCTGAGGAAGTGCTCGGAACGATATCGCTGAAGAAACTGGAAGCGGTGGAACATCCGATACTTGCGAAAACCGCAGAGCGTGTGAAAAAGAAGAAAAAAGCGGGATATCAGGAAAATATACTAAGTTATTTTGTGGGAGATCTTGTGGAATAGCCAGAAATGGATGTTATCAGAACTATCGTAGATACAAGAACATCACAGAATCTTACACAGAAAGAGCTTGCGGAGCGTACCGGTATTAATCAGGCTGATATTAGTAAGCTTGAAAATGGAAAAACGAGGATATACTAAGATATGCAGGGAAAAATAAAGGTGCTCATGGTTTGTCACGGCAATATACGTGTGTTCGTTTGAAATACTCGTAAAATCAAGTCTTTCAGAAAATGACATGAGAATTTACCCCTGTTTTACACCTGAATAGTAATGAGATTATAGGGCTACCAGGTAATGATAAATGAGTTATTAATGAAATAAATAAAATTGCAAAAACTGAGTTTCTGAATGAAAGGTTTGTATTGACAAACAGTACTACAAAAGGTATATTATAACTAATCGATCCCACCAAGCCTAGGCAGCTTTGCTGTATGCGTAACATGGTGGGCCTTTTGTTTATACGGAGAAATTTTTATGTCACAAGATGTTAAACCCTTTAAGACACTAGAAGAGCAGATTGCTATATTAGAAGATAGAGGATTAATAATAGATGATGAAAATGTAGCAAAAAAATCTCTTGCAAATCTTAATTATTATCGATTGAGTGCATATACACTCACATTGAGGAAACATGATCATTTTTATGAAAATGTACATTTTTCTGATGTTATGCAGATATATAGATTTGATATGGAACTTAGAGCGGCTTTGATGTATCTTCTTGAAAGTATAGAGGTTTCAATGCGTACATATATTGGATATTATCATGCAAAATCATTTGGACCTTTGGGATATTATAAAGGAGAATCATTTGAGAATGTAGATAGATTTCATAAGTTTGAATTAGATTATAAGTCTGCTATTGAGGAATATGGAGATAAAGAAGTTTTTGTAAAACATCATAATGACATATATGAGGGTAAATTTCCAATATGGGTTTTAGTTGAATTGTTGACACTTGGTACATTGTCAAGATTATTTAAGAATTTAACATCGGAAGTACGTGATGAAATATGTAGGAATAATTATGGTAAAATTAATGATGAATATATTGGTAATTGGTTACAAGGATGCACTATCTTAAGAAATATATGTGCACATAGAGGTAGATTATTTAATAGGCAGATTCCGTTTTCTCTTAGACTTGGAAAACAGGACAAGCAAATCTTTAAGGAGAAGAATATTTCAATTAATAAGGCTACAAAGCAATTGTTTGCTTATCTAGTTGTAATGAAAAAAATGATACCAGATGAAAGTGTTTGGAATACGTTCACTTCAAGACTTGTAGATTTGAAAAATAAATATCCGTTTGTTAGGTTAGATTATTATGGGTTTACAGAGGATTGGCAAAAAATACTAGGTATCAAAAATGAGTAATGCGCATAACATAAAAGTATAGTTCCTGATGAGCCTCTCAATATGACGCGTAACATATCAGGACATAATGCAGAGCAATCTGTATTTGATGGGGCTGTCGCACTAACTAACGTGCGGCAGCTCATTTTTATTACCTAACGCAAAACGCCGAGCTTCGAAAAGCCCGGCATTTGTGGTATAATCAGTTTATGCTACTAAACAAAATAATACAAAAAGATTATACCGCATTTTCTATGTATTATCAAATCAAACTTCCGCTAGATATAGAAATTATGATTCCATCTGATGACCCGGTTCGTCAGGTAAGCGCCTTTGTGGAGGAAATGGACCTTTCTGAACTGTACAAAACTTACGGTAGGATCAGAAAAAAATCAGGCAACACCGCGTCAGATGCTGAAGATTATTATCTATGCAGCAATGAATCGTATTTATTCAAGCCGTGATATCAGAAAAGCCTGTATAAGGGATATCAACTTCATGTATCTTCTGGAAGGAATGCCAGTTCCTGACCATGCAACGATCGCACGTTTTATCTCCCTTCATTTTTCGGTCTGTGCCAAGGTGCTGCTTGCCGAAATGTCAAAGCTGCTCTATCTTCTGGGTGAAATTTCAGGGAAAACCATTTTTATTGACGGCACCAAGATTGAATCTGCAGCCAATAAGTATACGTTTGTATGGAAAAAAGCGCTCACGAAAAATCAGAGCCGGTTATACGAAAAACTGTCTTCCTTTGTAGCTGAATGTGAAGAACTCTATGGAATCAGAACAGTATATAATAACCAGATATCTATCCGCACATTGAAACGATTAAAAAAACAATTGTCCCATACCAAAGCCCAGGAGGGAATCGTGTTTGTTCATGGGACAGGACGAAGAAAAACACAACTGCAGAAGTCCATGGAACAGTTGGATCAATATCTGGAAAAACTAAAGGAATATACAAAAAAAGCTGTATACACTGGGAGATAGAAACAGTTATTCTAAAACAGATCCCGATGCCACTTTTATGAGAATGAAAGAAGATGCAATGCTGAATGGACAGTTAAAACCAGCTTATAACATCCAGCATGGAGTGGATTCAGAATACATCACATGGATTGACATCAGCTCACATCCCACCGATACCCTTACCCTGATACCATTTTTAAAGGACATGGAGAAATATCTGGGATTTAAGTAGTGTCTGCTGATTGAGTTGCAAACACTTGATTTTACTGACTTTTGCCCAATGTTCTGGTATAATAATTGCAAGGATTTTGACGAAAACAAATCGTTTTTCTTGCAGTTTTTTACAGATTTTTCGTATAAAGGGGCTAAAACAATGTACAAACCGATTGACAAGTTACAGCATTCATTCCTCGATTTCAACCAGCCGTTGGGACCCCATATGAATCCGGATAACCGCTGGATCAAACTGGCTGACCGCATCCCGTGGGATGAATTTGAAGTAAAATATGCCAGACTGTTTCAAAGTGATACAGGTAATGTTGCCAAGCCTCTTCGCATAGCGTTAGGCGCTCTGATCATCCAGACCAAGTTAGTTCCAGTTTCCCGACCGTGAGCTCGTGGAGCAGATCGCTGAGAATCCGTATCTGCAATACTTTATCGGACTTTCCGGTTTTCGGGAAGAGACTCCGTTTGATGCAAGTACACTGGTTCTCTTTCGTAAACGCATTTCTGCGGAGATGCTGATGGAAGCAAACGAGTATCTTCTTTCCCACAAGGATGATGACAAAAATGACCATACGCCTCCATCCGTAGGAAAAACCGGTGATGATGGTACTGCAAAAGAAGATACAAACAAAGGAACGCTGACCCTTGATGCAATCTGTGCACCTGCAAACATACGTTATCCGCAGGACATCTCGCTTTTGAACGAAGCAAGAGAAAAGCTGGAAAACATGATTTACCGTTTTTGCAAATGTTATGGTCTTGAGTTGCCAAGAAGATATCGTAAACGTGCCAGAAAAGAGTATCTTGCATTTGCCAAGAGCAGAAAGCACACGGCAAAGAAAATCCGCAGCACACTCCGCAGACAGCTTGGCCACGTGAAAAGAGATCTTGGCTATCTGGAACAGTTCATGAGCAATGGATACGCCATGACAGGTAAGGATATCGGCTTGTATCTTACCATCATCAGGCTGTATGAACAGCAATAGTATATGTATGATAACAGAGTCCATTCTGTGGAGCATCGCATTGTAAGCATTTCGCAGTCATGGCTCCGACCGATTGTCAGAGGTAAGGTCAAAGCGCCTGTTGAATTTGGCGCAAAATTTGATCTCAGTCTTGACAGCGAAGGTTATGGGCGTATCGAAAAAATATCTTTCGAGGCATACAACGAGAGTACCTGCCTGATTGAAGCAATAGAACGTTTCAAAGAGCGTAGCGGTCATTATCCGGAACGTGTTCTGGCAGATCAGATATATCGGACCAGAGAAAACAGGAGCTATTGCAAGGAGCATGGAATCCGGTTATCAGGTCCAAAGCTTGGCAGACCAAGCGCTACAGCAAAAGTTGATAAAAAACAGGAGTATCAGGATAATACCGATAGAATCGAAGTGGAGCGCACCTTCAGCCTGAGCAAACGCTGTTATGGTATGGGCTGCATTACCACAAAACTGGAAGAAACACAGTTGACTTCTATCGCATTATCTGTATTCGTGACAAATCTGTTCAGGATTTAGAGGCGAATACTTGGTGCTCTTTTACATCTGTTCCGATTCTGGTATGACTGGAACAGATGTATGAGTTGGAAGTTGCAGATATCTGCTTAATCAGCAGACACTACTTAGACATAGACCTTTCCGGTCTTATCTGAAATCGAAATTAATGCGTCCTCTGTCACATTCTTAAATCTCAATACTCTGCCACACTTATTGGTACGACATTTGATTGTGATTCCGAATAAAATCTTTTGATCCATATCTCCTGTAAGTTCGTACCGAATCCACAAGATCTTCTTACACTTCTTACAATAAAAATCTATTACCTTTCTCTCTGAAACAGTCTGGCATATTTTACTTCAAATTCATCCCATGGGATACGGTCCGCCAGTTTGATCCAGCGATTATCCGGATTCATATGGAGTCCCAATGGCTGGTTGAAATCGAGGAATGAATACTGTAACTTGTCAATCGGTTTGTACATTGTTTTAGCCCCTTTATACTCAAAATCTGTAAAAAACTGCAAGAAAAACAATTTGTTTTCGTCAAAATCCTTGCAATTATTATACCTGAAAATGGGCAAAAGTCAGTAAAATCAAATGTTTGCAGCTTAATCAGCAGACACTAAGTAATTATTTTCATCAGAGATGGCTGTTATGGTAGCTGTCTGACAAGGACAATTGAATGAAGGACTCATGATATGGGAGCTTGTTGGAATACGGCAGGGCTGATGCCTGCAAAAACATGACTCACCGCGGACGTATGGGAAAGAAAATTAGCTTTTGCTAATGTCTTTCCTGTGCGTCTTTTTTCGTTTTTGCTAGTAAATGTCATCCTAAATATGAAGCGGTAGTTCAATCAAATCAATTAATTTCAAAAAATAACGAAAAAGTTGATTTTTTTCTGTTGTTTTGTCTGAAAAAAACAAATTGTTTTTTTTGTACCATAATAAAGATAGTAAAAAACTTAGTTAGAAGTAGGTATTGTTAAATGTGTGGGCATAAAGCGGATCCATTTTCAATAAGCACAGGTGGATATAGGCGGAGGAATGGTATCTGAAAAAGATGTTCGGAAGAAAGAGCGGCGGCATCATATTAGAGTTAAGAATCATACACAGGAGGGAGGTGAAGCCAAGTGACAGAACGAACAAAGGATTTTGAACGCGGAAATCGTATTTCAGATAGGAGAAAAGAGCTGGGACTTTCTCAAGCGGCGTTGGCATACAGTATTGGAATTGGAAGACAAGCTCTATCAGCTATTGAGAACGGAGGGTCATTTTCGGTTGAGATATTAGCTAACTTGGCTTCAGCTCTGGGAACTACGTGTGAATACATATTGCATGGTGAAGCAGAAGAATCAAAGGATGCATTGCTCGCAGAAGCGAATAGAGAGCTCATAGATATGGATGACTTTCAAATTAGGCAGGTAATTGCAATTATAAGAGCCATGAAGAGTGTGTCATCAACAATGTGACTGTCGTGTAAACACGACACAATTGTAGCGTCCACGCGGTCGCAATTTAAAGGGATGCAGGCTACAATACAATTGTGTACAAGAAAAACACACAACTTGAAAGCGGCGTGCACAATGCTTTCCGGATCAATGTTAGAAAAGGAAGGTAGAAGCCATGAAAAAGTACGATGACAAAAGAATATGTAAAGGAATTCTGTTTATCAAGTCTATGATGAGCGTTAGCAATGTGAACAAGAAAAAGGAATTGGATCTGGAGAATGCATTTAAGGCGGGTATTGCCTGTGAGCAGACAGTGATTGATGATGGAATATCGCTTTCGGTGGACAGGCCTCAGATGCGCCAACTCGTAGAGATTCTTGAAACAGCAGATTATGATGCGCTCGTTGTGGAGGATATCTATGAACTAACGCGGGATCTGCAAGACTTGCGTGTGCTCATGGACCGAATCAACGGATTTGGAGTGATCATATTTGATCTTAGCACTATGAGTGCAAGATACAATAATTACGCGATTGAGTGTTAGAGATATATGACAGATTGATTAAGCGAGGTGGCAGGCGATGAGATATAACATATACGCAGTTGGACATACGTCAGTTATGTTGAAAGCAGGGGCAGGTATGAGAAAACAGTACAATATTTAGTAGACAACCTGAATGAGTGTTCTGAGGATAAAAAGGGAAAACGAGGATACTTAGCATCCTCTAATTTGGAACGTGATATAGAGGTGACTTCATGGCGGGCAGAAGATGAGGAACAGTTTGATGAGGTGTTTCCTACGATTGAAGCAAGTCGGCGACGCATCCTATATGAGACAAAACGCCATATAGGTGTGCATGGAGAAAATGTAAATGAGGATACTGGCGAGATCTTTCATGTGCAGATACCAGATCGGGAACTGACACCTGCATTGGAACAGGCGGGCTACAAATCATGGGATTCTGTATATACGCATTTGTCGTCAGCAGCGCGTTTTTCAGATAAGTTTAACCCATTACTCCCAGCAACGCCAAGGCAGAAGAAACGAAAAAGCAAATCCAATTAAGTAAATACATCCCTATCCATCAGCAGGGCAAGAGCGCCTTACCACAATCAGTACTTTGTATTGAAGAAGGGAAAAATAATTCTTTAATAAATGGAGGCGGGCATTATGAGTTTAAGATTCAAGAGTGTGCGACAAAACAACATGATAGGTTTAACAATGATATATCCAGATGGGCGCCAACGCGATGTAATATGGGCAGAAATGCCACTGGATGGAGACTGGAGGGCAGATGTAGAGTTTTATGACGAGATCGAAGCTGCATATAAAAAGCGTTTACGCCGAGCGCTTCAAAACTAAATTTTTATATCAATTAAGAAATATTGATTTTATGAAAAAATGAATAATATAAAAATATCGTAACTGTTCAGAACCCCGTTAGTTGAAAATGATATCTGAGTTTCCGTTCAGTGCTTCGCGGATAGCAGTGAAAGCAT
>JBNMHW010000017.1:0-36446 GCA_050872965.1 bacterium
CTGCTCCCGCCTTTGTCAAAGAGTTAAATAATGTACTTTTTCCTACGTTAGGAAGTCCTACAATTCCTAGTTTCATAATGTATTTCACCTATCTGAAAATCCTTATATTTAAAGGATTTTCGCCTTTCTATGTTATTTTACTACACAATTTACTACACAATATTTAAGGCTTTTTCTACTTCTTTTACCTTTTCATCTTCTGTCACATGGACATATAAATTCATGGTAATTCCTACATTAGAATGCCCTAATATTACTTGCAAGGTTTTAGAACGCATATTACCCTCTATCGCTCTCGTAGCATATGTGTGCCTTAATACGTGCATTGAGAAATGAGGAATACCAGCTTTATCACATAGCTTAAATAGTGTGGTATCATATGCGGAATTTTTTGTACGTTTGCTAACAAATCTAGCTGTGTATAATCCGTCTTTACGCTGGCATATTCCTACACCAAGCTCTCTTCCTTTTAAATCTTTGCCCGTAAAATCAACTCCTTTCTGCCGTGTAAGCACAAAGAGTTTGATACAGCTTATTATTATATCATAAGTCCTTCAATTTTGAAACCACCAAATTTTTTTATAAGTTATAATTCAATACTCCTTGATCCAACTGTCAAACTCCCGGTTTGAAAAATACGCTAACAAACGACTTGCACAACTAAAAAGTGATGTGATCCGCAAACGCTGGCAGACAATCGAACTTGAAAAGGCTGTTGATAATATCCATCAGAGGCAGCAGCCATAAAAATAAGAGGTCTTTCTTCTATAATATAATCATAGTAGAATTACCTCTTTTTTATTTGAACATCCGTTCTTTTCATGCTATACTATTATTGTGTAATTGAAACGAAAGCAGGATGTGATTTTCCGATTATTAGATGCCCTCTAGTTTACAAAGGAGGGTGATGCCCTATGAACACGCTTGAAGTTTTAACTTTAGTGCTAGTAATTTTTGCGGCTCTGTCTTACATAGACGATCATAATAAAAAGAAATAGCATCCCAAGACCGCTCAAAGTTTAGGTTGCTATTCTTTATGTTTACATTATACTGAGGGCAAATCGGCATCACGTCCGATTCACTTTCTAAGTAGATTATACAACGGGGCGCTTGAGAAATCAAGTGCCCATTCGTTTATATGATAAAAATCCATCTGATACCTTTTATGCTCCACCATTCTCTCCCACATGCTCAACCAGCACCTGATACAACAGGTCCGGATTGATCGGTTTGGACAGATGATAGTTCATGCCGGCTTCTATCGTTTTCTGACGCTCATCATCAAATGCTTCCGCTGTCATCGCTATGATCGGCACCGTCTGTGCATCTGTACGATCCAGCGCGCGGATTCGCTTCGTTGCCTCGATTCCATCCATGATTGGCATGCGCACATCCATCAGGATCACGTCAATATCTCCGATCACAGACGAAGTAAACACGTCAACCGCTTCTTTACCGTTCTTTGCGATCAGAACCTGACAGCCCACTTTTTCCAGAATGATCTGCGCTACATAAATATTGATCTCGTTATCCTCGACCAGAAGTACTTTGATATTTCTGAGCCTATCTAATTCAACGTCCTCTTTATGTGACCCATTATCATTTTCTGCCAGCGGCACATACAGATCAACCACAAATTCCGTGCCTTTTCCGAGACTGCTTCGGACAGATATGGTTCCTCCCATGATATCCACCAGACTCTTGACGATGGGCAGTCCCAGTCCGGTTCCCTTCACTTTATCTCCCATTTCTGTCCGTTCCTGTGAGAACGGATCATACAGATGTGGCAGAAATTCCTTACTCATGCCAATACCATTATCCTTGACACGAAAACGTATTCCGATCCTGCCATCCTTCTTTTCCGGCAGAATGTCAGAAGTGAATTCTACGATACCACCGGTAGGCGTAAATTTTGCTGCATTCGATAACAAATTAAAGAAGATCTGACTGAAGCGCAGGCGGTCAACACGGATACATTCCACTTCCTCTGTCATATGAAATACAAACGTCAGATTCCGCTTATCCATCAGCGGTTTGATCACCGTATTGATCGAATTGACAAACTCCTCCCGGCTAAAAGAATCCTCCTTCAGCGTCAGATCACCGTTCTCAATCTTGCTCATATCCAGAATATCATTGATCAGACCCAACAGAAAATCACTGGCTGACTCGATATTCTGCAGATATTCCTGTATGACCTCGATATCTCCTTCTTCTTTTGCCAGATGCGTCAGCCCGATGATCGCGTTCATCGGTGTACGGATGTCGTGGCTCATACGCGAGAGAAATTCTGTTTTTGCCTGAGCGGCAGACTCCGCTTTTTTCGCAACGACTTCCAATTCTTCATTTTTGCGGTTGATCTGACGATACAACTCATTCCGGCGCTGATCCTCGATCGTAATATCACACCATACATAGATGACTGCGTAGCTCGCATTGATGACCAGCCAGCCGGGATTGGCGAGCTGAATCCAGATAAAGCATGCGGTCGTCACGAAAAAGGCTGTTAACAAAACCGCCGTTCCCTGTGCCGGAATCTTTTTCCAATTGTAAAGGATTAAAATAAGACCAAGTGCGGAATAGAACATGATTGATCCCACACCGACAGGCATAAACAATATGCCTCTTGAATATATGATATCATCTGACAGATGAAAGAACAGACCGATAAACGGATTGCTCATCGCGAGCAGGGCGTAACCGGCATACGGAAGCATCAGAACGACACCAGCCCTGTGCAGTTTTTTGACGGAGTCACCCTTATGGATCAGCACGTAGGTATACAATGTCCAGATAGCAGCCAACAGCGGCATGCTGATCACATAGACAGTCATCAGGATCTGATAGATCCACCAGTTTTTGACATCATTCATTGCAATGGATGATGCGATATCAATCGCTGCATTGACAATACTGGCGATCAGCACCCAGTAAAATGCTTTTGTCTGCACATCATTGTACTCTTTTTCCAGAGAGTGCTCTTTGATGAGCATGATCACGAAAACCGCCATTGCAAAATAGTCTGTCTCTACATGCCACATACTTATCTCCTGTTCAGTTGCCGGTCAAAAATTCCCTATACAATTCCGTTATAACATCTATATTCTGAAAACACAAGCGAAATCCGCGATTTTTCCTGCTTCTATCTGATAAAATGTGTCGCTACACGTTCTTCTGTCTCCGGCAGACCGAACTGTTCCCTGCCTAATGCGATACTCTTCATGAGGAATGTCATATTTCTCGCCAGTGTACGCATCGTCTGACGGCCTTCTCCATCCTGCAGTGCCTCGCCCGGCGTGCGTCCGTGAATACTGTTCCAGTACTGGCTGGGCGCGATCGGCATATTTGAAATGGTAAAATATTTGTTCAGCTCATCAAAAGTCGCCGAACAGCCTCCGCGTCTCGCACAGGCGATGCTCGCTCCGACCTTCATCGTCTTGTCAAAGTGTGTGCTGTAAAACAGTCTGTCGAGGCATGCGACGAGCGTCGCATTTGCAGATGCATAATATACCGGGCTGGCCACGACCAGTCCGTCTGCCGCCTCAAATTTCGGTGCCAGTTCGTTCACAATATCGTCAAATACACAGCGTCCGGTCTGTGCACAGCCATTGCAGGCTACACATCCGCGTACTGCCTGATTGCCCACGACAACCGTCTCTGCATCCACACCGTTTGCCCGGAACACTTCCTCCATCTCATGCAGCGCTACCGCTGTATTACCGTTTGCCTTCGGGCTGCCGTTTAACATTAAAACCTTTAAGTTGCTCATATTTTTTCCTCTCTTCGCTTTTATTCACTTGTCATCTACTTACTTAAAACCAGATTCTCCCAGTCTATCTTTTCGTCTTTATAAAAATAGGTTCTGTCATGTTCTCCGATCGGACGCAGCACACGGCACGGATTGCCGACCGCTACCACGTTCTCCGGAATATCCTTGGTCACGACACTGCCTGCTCCGATCACGGAATTTCTGCCGATCGTGATTCCCGGCACGATGACGGCATTTGCTCCGATCCACACATTATCACCGATATGTACCGTTTTATTATATTGTAAGAGCCGTTCCCGCAATCCCGGCTCGATCGGATGATTCGCCGTAGCGATCGTCACATTCGGCCCGAACATCACACGATCACCCACATACACCTCTCCGTCATCCACAACCGTGAGATTAAAATTCGCATAGACATAATCTCCAAAGTGGATATTTTTTCCACCCCAGTTGGCATAAAACGGCAGCTCAATATAACAGTTTTCTCCGCATTCTGCAAACGTTGATTTCATATACGCTTCTTTTTCGCGCTGCTGGGAAGGTCTTAGCCTGTTAAACTCCCACAAACGCTCCATATAACCACCTTGTTCATCCATGATTTCACGGTCGCCCGGATCATAGATGAGTTCCTGTTCCATCCGTTCTTTCTGTGTCATGCGATCTCCTCTCATACGTCTTTACACCTTCTGCTACTGCATCTGCATCCAAAGCCCTGACTGCTGCCGCAATCTCATCAAATATCGCCTTTTTCTCCGCAGAATAGCGGAAATGGGATAATATTCCGATAATTTCATCGGCTGTATCCCCATCATACTCCTCCATGGCCTGCGTCAGCAGATTCAACTGCTGTTCAATCAAAGTTTCGTCCGGCTCCAGCAGTTCCTGCTGATCCTCCTGCACAATACAGACAGCTTTCAGATGCTCGTTTAATGCACGCCACTCTTCCAGAAAAAGCGGATGCACATTTTTTATGACATCCAGCTTTCCATCGCGCGCAGCATACTCCAATAGCTTTGCC
The DNA here is from genome assembly GCA_050872965.1 of bacterium. Lineage (GTDB taxonomy): Bacteria > Bacillota > Clostridia > Lachnospirales > Lachnospiraceae > W0P33-017. The sequence goes on from JBNMHW010000017.1 coordinate 4,791, forward strand.
AGACCGGAAACAGTGATTGCCCCGATCATCGCTGCTGATGTTTTCATTGCATGTACTTTCACACGATACTGTCGCAGATAATCACCATCCGTGATCTGTTTTTCAAATGCATCCAGCGCAGATGCATCCGTATCTGCCATTTGGACAAAATCTTCTATCACGATATACAGATCTTTTGGCCCTTTATAATGTAAATAAGCATACTCCAGATTCAGTTCCGAAATCATATCCAGACGCTGTCTGATCTGTTCCTCTTCTTCCGTTTCCTTTTGAAACTGCTCCCGCGGCTGTTCGATGTCATTCTCTATGAGTTTATCCGCCGGAAGATATTTTTTGAAAATTTTTTCCAATTTTTCGTATACAATCGGCTTCGCAAGGAAATCATCAAACCCATTTTGAAGAAACATTTCCTTTGCACCGGTCACAGCATTCGCCGTCAGCGCAATAACCGATGTCTCGAGATTCCTATTGCCTTCCTGTTTCGGAAATGCATGAATGGTCTCTATTCCGTCCATTCCCGGCATCATATGATCAAGAAAAATGATATCATATTTCTTGACAGTTATTTTTCTCAGACATTCTTCACCACTATCTGCCTCATCGATGCGCATCCTCGTATCCTTTAGCAGATTACAAAATACCTTGCGGTTGACTGCATTATCATCAACGACAAGAATATCTGCATCCGGTGCCAGAAATGATGTCTCATAAATATATTCCTGTTCCTGCTGCCTGATTCGTTCCGAGAGCTTTCCTATCGGTGTATCATTGATAATATCCTGTTCAAGATCAAAGAAAAATCTGGATCCTGCGCCATATGTGCTTGTCACTTCCAGATGACTGCCCATCAGCCTCAATAGCTGTACCGTAATACTCATTCCGAGTCCTGTTCCTTCTATATTACGATTACGGTTTTCCTCTATCCTCCTAAATTCCTCAAACAGCTTTGGCATATCCTCCTCTTTGATTCCAATTCCGGTATCTTTCACTTCAAAATGCAAAACGATCGTTTGCTCTTGCTGTTCTCCGCCCACCGACAGAGTCACACTTCCATGTTCCGTATATTTGACGGCATTATTCAAAAGATTAACGAGTACCTGACGAATCCGGATATCATCTCCCCGAAGTCTTGACGGCAGTTTTTCATCTACATGTACTTCGACTGCAAGACCCTTGGAAGCTGCCTTCTGATAAATCATATTGACCGTATCATGAATCATACTGCTGACATCATATTCTACCGGAATGATCTGAAGTTTTCCGGAATCGATTTTTGAAATATCCAGAATATCATTGATCAACGCCAAAAGGCTCTTTCCTGCATTCTGAATGTCTAATGCATATTCGCGTACAGCCGGTTCCCTGCTCTCCCGCAAAATCATCTCATCCATGCCAAGAACCGCATTCATCGGTGTACGGATTTCATGAGACATCTGTGCCAGAAATCTGCTTTTTGATTCATTTGCGATCTCTGCTGCCCGCTTATCTTTTTCAATACCAAAAACAGACTTTATGGTATGAATGGATGCGCAGACCAGCAGAAATAACATTCCGATCGCAAAATAGCTTCCATGAAAAGCGCCTTTCCGGGTAAAATACATCACCAACTGAATCACAGAACATACAAACGCACCAAACAGACCTACTGACACCGCACTGTATTCCCTGATCTTCCGGCTTTTCATATCAATAAAAAATGTAACGACAACCGTTGTAATTGCAGCAAAGCATCCCATAGCCACAAAAACAAATGTAGACACCAGTTCTTTGATCCCTGCAATATACAAAATGCAGCAGGTAATATCAATGATACCCATGAGCCATCCAACCAGACGATACATCTTTTCAAACCGATGCTTCTGGATCTCATTCATGTAAATGATCACAGCAAACGGAATCAGCATTACCATCAAAAAAGGAATATCACTTGCAACAGAAACATTTGCAAACATGATCTGGCGAAAAATAGAATTCATATCCAGCCACACGGCAGAGAGCGCCACCCCATACCCAAGATAAATGATATCTATGGAGCGTTTCGTGGAAATCTCATAAATCCAACTGATAATAATCGTTAAAACTCCCATCAGAAACAAAATAGCAGCAATAACGATCTCATTTCCATACTGTTTGATCAGAAATCCCCATACACCAAACTCACTGCCCCAATAAGGCTGATACAAAATCCCATTATCTGTCACCAGCTCCAACCGCAGGACTTTACCGGCATCATCCGCTGTCAGCGGTATCAGAAGATACGTTTCCGGGCTGGTCTGCCCAAACCACCGATTCTCCTTTGTCGAATACTCATAGATCAGCTTTCCATCCAGATAAGCGCACAGATCCTGTCCTCTGAAACAAATACAACTGATTCTTGGATCCGGATGATCCGGAATTGTCGTCTCCAGTGTTCCGATTCCCTTCTCATATTTACCGGGAAGCCTGATCTGCTTCTTTGTACCGTCGCTTTCCATCCGATACCATTCTCCCGGATACTCTTCACAGATGTTTCTTTGATCCGGATGGTCACACGGCAGGACACTCTGACCGACAATACCGTATCCAAATGCCAGAATTAATAAAATGTAAAACAACCATTTGATTTTCTTCATAATCTCAAATATGTCCTTACTTGTCTACACTCCAAACACTTTGCCAATCTCATCCAGCACGCGGCTTCTGTCTGCCGGCTTTAAAATATACCCGGCCGGGCTCGATTTCAACACGCCATATACCTGTTGTCTCTTTGCCACACTTGTCAGAAAAATAACCGGAATCGTTTTCATAAAGTCATCTGCCAGCATTTTCTCAAATACCGCTTTTCCGTCCATGCCAGGCATCTCATAATCCAGCAATACGAGATCCGGTCGTTTCTTAGGGATCAGTTCCAATGCCTTTTCTCCCGATGGAGCCAGAAAAATATCATATTTTTCTTCCAGCATGGTTTTCATATTGCGAAGCATTAACGGACTATCATCCACGATCATTATTTTTTCCCGCGTTTTCTCCTTTGACTGCGTCTCAGTTAATGGAGCATCCGGTGACGAATATCCACCATGCGCAATCATTTTGCTGCAGGTTTCCACGATCACCTGACCTGCCACAGGACGGAATAATTTATCAAACTGTTCCGATTCACAGTCCCTCTCAATTCTGGGCCAGCTCGACTTTGTTGTGATTACAAGCACAGGCGTTCTATCGCCTTGCTCTCTGATCCATGTAAAAATTGCATGATCCAGCTCATCAATTCCGATCTGGCACACAACGAGCAGATCCGGCTTGGTAATCTTCGTCATTCCCTTTATCATATCTATTTGCGCCGAACAAAGCTGAACCTGAAAATTGTTTGCAAGACACTCATGGATACTTCTGACAATTTCCCCCAACTCACCGATCAATAGAATCTTTTTCATAGACAATTTTCCCCCATTTTTTCCTTTATATCAGGTCATAGATTACGAAGCTGCATTTTGAGGAAATATACGCTAAAATATCTGGCGATCCTCCCCATCCTGCAACGTCCGTTCTGTGCACAGCCATTGCAGCGCCACTGCTGTATTACCGTTTGCCTTCGGGCTGCCGTTTAACATTAAAACCTTTAAGTTGCTCATACGTCTTTTGTCCTCTTTTCACTTTTATTCACTTGTTATATCACAGGAACTTTTTATAATGCCAGTTTGTACAAAACTAATTGGTTCAAACTGACTCCTTCATTCTTTGCCTCGATTACTAAGCGCTGATGTAATGATTTCGGCAAGCGTACATTAAATTTTCCACTATAATCTTCCACGCATTCCGGTAAAGGTATTGGCATATTGTTTTCCAATTTTATCTCTAAATACCCCTCCATTGCTTCATTTAAACTCTCATACAGTTCATCCAATGAATCCCCCGTACTCTGGCATCCATCCAGTTCCAGAATTCTTCCAAAAAAATAATGTCCACTCTCATCATTCATTTCCTGAACCAATCTGGTATATGGCAATTTCATATAATCATTTACTTCCATTTCACCATACTCCTTTTCATTTGTACGATACCATATTCAGTACTATATTAGCAAGTGCTTGTCAGTAATTCTTTTCTGATCTCCAATATCTTCTCATACACTGCATCCACCGTGATAGCCTGCATACATTGTGCCGGGTGGCAACTACGACCCTTTTCATTATCCTCACTATAACATCGACGACATGAGTAATCTGATTCTAAAATATAAGCATGCTCTCCATAAGGAGCTATGAGTCTCGCATCCGTAGGACCAAACAATGTCAATGTCGGCACTCCCACTGCTGCTGCACAATGCATCGGGCCTGTATCTGCACCTACTACAAGTTCACACAATGTCATAGCTGCAACTGATTCCAAAATCTGCAGTTCACCTAATGCACATATAATTTTCTGATCAGTCTCCATGTGTTCTTTTGAAAAATCTTCCTTTTCTTTTTCACCACCAATCAATATAACCCGATATCCCGCATTGACTAATCTTTTGGATAGCTCCATAAACTTTTTCAATTCCCATTGTTTGGTATTATACTGTATAATTTTCTTGCCATCACGATACATAAAATTACCGGTTCCTATCACCAGCCCGATCATGCGATCATTTGTATGTATATCATATCTGGATCGTATCTGCTCCTCCATATGTACATCTTCTGTCAATGTAACCGGCTGCAGCATTTCATTTTCAGTGATACTACCTATGATTTTTACGGCACGCTCTACCCGATGCATAGATTCCGGTATACTAACGTGATGGTACTTCTTATATATTGCCGCCGGAACATTAGCAGCCGTTATTTTTCGACAACCTGACAATTTCATAAAAAGGATATCCAAACCACGCGGAGATCCACCCAGGGAAATTCCTATATCATATTTTCTACTTCTCAACTGTAATGCAAGTTTTACAAGATCCAGCCAGCTATTTTTCTTTACATTATAGACGAATATCTGATCCACCAGACCGGTTCGTTTCAATATGGGAACCTCATTTTCCAGTCCGCACATGTAATCAATCTGTGCATCCGGATATTTTTCTCTAAGATTATTTAACGCTGGGAGCGTCATGATGACATCCCCCAGCGCATGATGGCATTCTAATAATATTTTTTTCATTGCTTTACCACTTTCATAATTATATTTATACTCTAATGAGTCAGCAAAAAATCTTCTGCCGCCCTCATAACTAACTCCGGTTTCAAACTATACATGCATTCCGGCTTGGTCAATCCTCTAAAACACTCAAATGCCCAATTTTCATGTGTTCCCATACAGTTATGACACTTTCCGGCCTGCAAATTAATGTTTTGCTCATATCCGTACATATGTAACGGGGTCGGTCCAAACAATACGATACATTTTGTATCTAACTGAGTTGCCAGATGAACCAGACCACCTTCACAATCGATATGTAACAATGAGTCATGCAATAACCATTTAACTGTTTCTATTGATTCATCAAAGGCAACTATATCAACATCATGAATTCTGTCATTTCCTGTAATCCCCAACTGCACGACCTTTATTTGCGGAAATCGTTCTTTGAATAATTTTACAAAGCAGTCATAATATTCCTTGGGCCACACCTTTGTCTGCATCCCACTCTTACCCATACTGTCAGCTCCACGGTTTATGGTGATATATGCCCCTTTAGAAAGTCCTAATTGCAAAATCCTTGCATGAAGTTCATCATGTAAGGGGATATATGTTTTATGATCAAGAATTTTAAAGACATCACCACAGCGCAATTCTGTCCATCTGTCTAAACCAAGTTTTTCACATCGTATAAAATGCACAGCCTCACGGTAACACTGTTTTTTTATGTTAGGTTTGATTCTTCTTGTATAATTAATAATTTGTTCCACTTTTTTTGCAAACAGTATATTTTGAGAAAACACTCGTTTCTTATCAAAATACCATACAAAAATCCAATGATCTATACAAATAAAAACATCGTAGTTCAATGCTATTTCACGAATACACGTATAATCAAATATATTGACATTCTTTCGGTCAGAAAGCACAGCATTTCCATACGCAACATTTAAACAATATAAATCCAGAACACCTTCGCACATCTGTCTAATTTCATCTACAATAGCGCTCTCTATAACGTAATCTCCCAATCCACCTGTCAAAAATATGCCTATACGAACACCCTGTTCTTTTCGCCTCCGAAATGCTGCTTCCGCTTTACAAAAGGTATTCTTGTACCATTTTTGCTGAACTAATAAAACACGACATTTGCTTCTTGCAAATTTAGGATTTTTTATGTAAAAAAATATTCGGTCAATTTTCATCGTTATCATCAATCTAAGCATTGAACTATTGCAGTTTCAATGTCCTTTATATCTATGTTTGCTAAACAATAAAATGGTCTTTGTTGATTTCGTAAGTGCTGACACTCAATATATTCCTTCAAATGTTTAGATACACTTCTAGTTCCACAATATGCACACAACGGTTTTTTTCTTGCATATAGAACATGAGGATATCTATCATCGTTATCTTTAACATCATATTGATATGGTAAAAAGTATGGTCTATCCCAATAACCTTTATAGCATATAGACTGTATGCCCAATGCCGCACTCAAATGTATCGTACCACTATCACATCCAATAACGAGTTTTGCACCTGCTATAACAGAAATATATTGTTGCATTGTAGTGTTTCCAATACAATCTATTAAACCATGCTGTCTTATCAGTTCTCGCAAAAAAAGAGTGTATTGTTTATCATTAGCATTAGAACTAACAACTATGTTGTATTGCGGATACTTTTTTCGCAAGAAATTCACCAAAAATACACATTGTTCTTTTGTCAAATTCCGGTCTGTTGTTGAAGCTTCTGGACTAATCACTATATATGGCTTGTTACTTATACTTACTTTTTCAAGTGCTCTTATGTGACCTAAAGCGGTCACATAATCAGTTATACCGATTCTTTTCAGCAATAATTTCCAAATCTGTGGGATAAAATAAATATTTTCTATATTCATTATTTCCGTAAAATATTTTTGGGCAAAAGCGGCATTTATTTTACTATTACGATTTGCATCATAACTATAATAGAAAGCATCTTGTTTATTAAATAAACTGACAAGCCTAAATGCTGCTGGATTCGAATCACGCATCAAAACATATCGATAGTATTTTTTTCCTATCACCTTCGATAACTGTATGTACTCTCTATATGAGATATGATTGCGATCCGTAAAACAAATATAATTCGCATTCACAATAGATGCATTATCTGAAAAAATTTTTGCCATAACCTTACTACATATAATATCTAAGGTATATCCATTCTTCTCACACCAAGCAGCCAACTTTTGAAATGCATGAACTACCAGTATACAGTCACCCAAAACTCCAGTTTCTATAATAGCAATATGTTGAGTCCCCTCTGCTGGGAAATCATTATTCATTCTATGAATTTTTTCAAACTTGTCTATTTCAATTTTTATAATAGCTGAAGAACACCTACGGACTAATTGGATACGCATATACTGAAAAAATCTTATAACAAGTTGCCACCATGTAAATCCTTGCTTTTTCAATTCTATAAGTCGATGTATTTTTCTATCAATAAATGTTTCTTCTAATCTCATCTAAACACCTTTTTAATTATTCTATATTATCTCTTTCTTCATAAATCCGTACTGCTGATTCCACATCACCATCAAAGACGACTTCTCCGTGATCCAACACAATGCATCGGTCACACAATTTCTTAATTGTCTGCATATTGTGACTCACATACAATATAGTTCGTTCATCATCCTCAGATACTTCCCGCATTTTTTTCAGGCATTTTTCTTGAAACTGTATATCTCCGACTGCCAATACCTCATCCATAATCATAATCTCAGAATTCAAATGCGCAGCAACAGAAAATGCCAGTTTCACATACATACCTGATGAATACCTTTTTACCGGTGTATCTATGAACTCTTCACATTCCGAAAACCGAATAATATCATCAATTCTGGCATCTACTTCCTCTTTTTTCATTCCGAGAATAGCAGCATTTAAATAAATATTTTCTCTGCCACTGAGTTCTCCATGAAAACCTGTACCAACCTCTAACATACTCGTAATACGTCCACGAATTCTTATCTCGCCTTCTGTCGGAGCTGTGATTCTGGATAACAACTTTAACAATGTAGATTTGCCTGCGCCATTATGTCCGATAATACCTATACGCTCTCCGCGCTGCACAGAAAAACTGACTCCTTTCAAAGCCCAGAATTCTTTCCGATAATTACCTTCTGAACCTATCATAGCATTCGGATCTTCTTTTCCACGCATGAGTGCCAAACGGCTCTGTATCTCCCCTCGCAGAGTTCCCCCACCAATTGTACCCAGCTTATATTTTTTCTTTACATCTTTGATTTCTATTACTGTATTACTATCCATATATCTATACCGTGTCCATAAATGTCCGTTCAACGTGGTTAAAAATTATAATTCCCACAAAAACCACCAGCGCAGTAAATATCCAACTATATCCCCATGCGCCCCACGGAATCTGACCTGTTCCCAGAAACGCTTTTTTGAATATCAATACGATTGGTGTAACCGGATTTAACATGTACAAGTTCATATATTTTTCAGGTATCACATCCACCGTATATACGATTGGTGTCAGATACATCCAAATGCTCATCCCAAATCCCACAAGCACCTGTAGATCCCTGTATTTTGTCGTAAAAGACGATATGATAATACCTGTTCCTATCCCCATCAGCGATATCTGTATCATTAGCACCGGCAATAATAGCATCTGTGCATTAACCACTACCTTGTACCCGGACACAAAGAAATATACAACGCACAATATCAACAGCAATGCCAATTTTATCAAGAAATCTCCCATCTGTGTGATTGCATTTGATATCGGATTTACCAATCGCGGGAAGTATATTTTCCCATACAATCCCGCATTACCTACGAACGTGTTTGCAGAATCATTCAGACACCCGGCAAATAGCGCCCATATAATATTACCTGCCAGATAAAATAATGGTTTGGGCACTCCATCTGTAGACAAACCAGCTATTCCACCAAACACGATTGTATTCATAACAACTGTACAGATTGGATTGATTATCAACCACGCAGAACCCAAGATTGTCTGCTTGTATCTTGTCGAATAATTGCGTTTTACAAATAACCAGATCAGATCTCTGTATTTTATCAGTTCTTTCAATCGAAAATCGAGTAAATTCCCTTTTGCACGTATGACTGTTATTGAATCATCTCTTATATGTTCACCCATCTACGATTTTCTCCTAATATATTGCATACTCTCTATCCAGATAATTCTGTACATAATCACGTGCGCCATCCTCCAGACTATAAAAATCTTCCTGATATCCTACCGCGCGCAACTTTTCCATATTTGCCTGTGTAAAATATTGATATTTACTACGCAAATGCTCAGGCATATCTATAAACTCTATCTGTGGTACCCGATTCATTGCTACAAATGTTGCAACTGCCAGATCATAAAAGCTTCTTGCCTGCCCTGTTCCCAGATTATATAATCCACTAATGCTCTCATTTTCTATCATGAATCTTATAACCTTACAAATATCCTTTACGTAGACAAAATCTCTGAGCTGACGCCCATCTTCATAGCCTTCTTTATATGATTTAAAAAGTCCTTTCTTTCCGGTAGCCATAACATCACGGAACGTATGATAAATTACACTTGCCATAGTTCCTTTAAAATACTCATTCGGACCGTAAACGTTAAAGAATTTTAGACCTACATGCTGTTTTGGCACGATCCGGTCTGCCGCTATCTCTTTCTCTGCCCACAGATCAAATAACTGTTTGCTATAACCATACCCATTTAATGGCAGTAACTTTTTTATATCATCCCGATCATCAAATCCATTGCTACCATCACCATAAGTAGCAGCACTGCTGGCATAGATAAAACTACAATGATTCTTCGCGCAGAACTTCCACAATGCTTTGGTATACTCAAAATTATTTTTATATAAAAAATCAAAATTCTTTTCCGTTGTAGCCGAGCATGCTCCCATATGCAGCACATGACTAACCGCTCCGTCAAATTCCGGTAACCGACCCAGAAATTCATCTCGATTAATATACTCTGTATACTCTTTATTACGCAAATTCATCCATTTATCCGTTGATGCAATATGATCAACTATTACAATATCTGTCACACCCATATCATTTAACATACGAACAAGACAACTTCCTATAAAGCCCGCTCCGCCTGTCACAATTACTTTTTTCATATTACACACTCTCCTGTCAATCCTTACAACGACTTAATCTTTTCTATAATATTAGTACTCGAACATCCGTCTACAATTGAAACATACTCTACATGCCCTCCGTACTGTGCAGTCGCATCCATCTCAGGTATGTTCACACCCTTGTAATCTCCACCTTTAACTACTATATCCGGCCGCAATTGTCCAATCAGTTTGCACGGTGTGCATTCATCAAATAAAATGATATAATTCACACTCTCTAAGCCAGCCAGCACCACCGCACGTTCATCCTCTGGCACAATCGGCCGTTCCTCTCCCTTGAGATTTCGTACGGATACATCAGAATTTAGCATCACTATCAATATGTCACCCTTTGCCCGTGCTTCCTTCAGATAGGTAACATGCCCCGCATGTAATATATCAAAGCACCCACTCGTTGATACAATTCGTTTTCCGGCCTTTCTTTCTCTCTCAATCAACTCTGTCAATTGATCCTGTCCATATAGTTTTTCACACACTATGCCGTCTTTTAACTTCACCTGCTAACTCACTCCCATCTATTGCCACTGTTCCTACTTTACTGATAACAATACCAGCCGCTATATTGGCCAACTGTATTGCATCGTTTACAGGCATTCCGCTAATCAACGCTAATGACACTGTACTGATAACGGTATCTCCCGCACCGGTCACATCATATACCTGTGCTTCTCGATCAGCCGCAAAATCCATTCGGGATTTACCATTTTCAAAAATGGATATTCCATTTGCCCCGCGAGTAACCATCAGCATCTTAGCTCCTGATTTTTCTAAATAGATGTTTCCAGCCCGATTCAGGCTCTCACTATCTCTAATAGAGACACCTACCGCTGCCTCCAACTCCAGATTATTAGGTTTTATAACATCTGCTCCGGCAAAACATGCTATAGATGTCCGCTTTGAATCAATCGAAACAAACACATGATACTTTCTACATAATGCTAAAATTTCTTTGACGAAACAATCATCCGCAAATAAACCTTTACAATAATCCGACAAAATAACTGCATCCACATACGCAATCATTTGTTTCAGGTAATTCAATATATCAGCTTTCGCCGACTCAGATATTTCACCTTTCCGTTCATTATCTACGCGTAACAATTGCTGGCCTTTTGTCGCATAACGTGTTTTTATAATTGTGGGACGCTGATCTGTAAAAATGCCATCTGTTGCTATACCCATATTCATAAAATCAGTTCTCAGCCATTGCCCCGCTTCGTCGTCAGATGCAATTCCAATGGCATAAACTTCTGCACCAAGTGACCTCACATTCTTCACTACATTAGATGCACCTCCTGCTGTTCTCGAAATATGTTCAAAATTCAACACCGGGACAGGAGCTTCCGGTGAAATACGCGTCACTTTTCCCGTCACATATTCATCAACCATCAGATCACCGACCACAACTACTTTTTTTCTTTTAAATACAGTTTCTATCATTTGTAAACTGTTACTTTGCATTTGTCTGACCTTCCCCAAAGTATTTATTCTCTATGATTTCACATAATAAATGTACTGAAAATGTATGTATCTCCTGAATACGTGGTGTATGCACAGACGATACCACTAATGCCACATCACATAATTCCCTCATATTCCCACCGTTTTTTCCTAATAAACCAATGATCTTCATTCCTTTTTTCTTTGCTTCTCTTGCCGCATTTATCAGATTCCCAGAATTTCCACTGGTTGAAATCAGGAGCACCACATCTCCCGTTTTTCCTAATCCATCAATCTGCCGTGCAATCGCCTCATCATATCCATAATCATTTGCTATCGCCGTCATAACTGTTGGATCGACTGTCAATGTAATCGCCGGAAGTGGTTCTCGTTCTCTTAAAAAGCGACCAACTACCTCACCGGTAAAATGCTGTGCATCCGCAGCGCTTCCACCATTTCCAGCCGTGAGAATCTTGTTCCCGGCACGTAAACAGTCGACCATCATATTGCCAGCAATATTTATCTTTTCAAAATATTCCTGTTCCTCCAATGTATCAATTAATACCTTTTTTTCTCTCAAAATATCCTGTATCCAATTTTCCATTTTTTCTCTCACAATTCTTATCCAAAATATATTTTTTCCATCTGATGAGCAACTTTTTTAACATCAAACTTTTTTAACCGTTTGCTGTTTTCCTCTATGTAAGGCTTCATCGTTTCCTTAATTTTCATTCGATCTGCGTGTCTCAAAGTATCATCTGAGCTAACACACACCTGTCTCAATAAACATTGCAGACCATCTATATCATTCGGATCAAATAGCAATTCCGAATTCTTAATCACATCTATTGTTCCTCTGATATCCGAACAGACAACCGGTGTCTGACACGCTATCGCTTCCAATAATGCCATCGAAACACCTTCCTGTACTGAAGAAATCACAAACAGATCTGCCGCTTTCAATATGTCTCCTACGTCATCACGATGCCCGAGAAAAACGACTTGATGTTCTATATGACATTTTTGTGCCATTACTGATAGTTCTTCCCTCTTATCTCCATCCCCGACTAACACATATTTCACATTTTGTAAATTCATACGAGCTAGTGCTGCAATAACTATTTGTTGATTTTTTCTGGCACTCAGTTCACCCACTGATACAATCATCACTTCATCTTCAGCAATTCCTAACTCACTGCGCTTTTTATTAATATCTACATCCAAGCGCTCGTATTTTTCTATATTTATGCCTATACTGGGAATATAAAAGATTCGTTTCGCATGAAAACAATGACTTGCACGCATATAATCTTCCTGATTAATAGTAATCATTGTATCTGTCCAAAATGAACTCAACCACTCTATTGGAAAATATACCATCCAATTTTTTAACGGTGCTCCTTTATAAAAATGCAATCCATGTGCAGTATAGTAAACACTCGTTCCTCGATTACGATATTTTTTCGCAGCTAAACGACCAAGCGCCGCACCCATCGGTGTATGACAATGAATAATTTCAAAATAATTATTTTTCATAAGCAGTTGTAGCTGCCGATATGCTTTTATATTCGTTTTAGAAAATGGGCTTCGCGCAAAATCTATTTGATGTTTTACTACATTTTCATAACCATTCATACCGTCAAGCTCACTCAACTGTAAATTCGTTGCACAGTGAACTTCGTAACCATGATTTTGCAATATCTGTATATCACTTTTCAAAAATTCGTAAAATCTCCCGACCGTAGCAACAATCAATGCTCTTTTCATTCGTACACTCCCCTCACCTTTTCTACCGCATTTGCAAATTCATACAAATTATCATAAACACACTCGACCCCGGAAAAATCTTCATATTTTCCATGCCCGGTTCTCAACGCGGCATATTTTGCATGTATCGCAATTGCCGGTATCAGATCACGCATCCGATCACCCACTACATAAGAATGTTCTGCATCAATATCCAATTCCTGAATAGCACGCAAAAAAAGACCTGGGTTTGGCTTCCTGCAAAAGCAATGATCATCTGGTCCATGTGGACATATATAGATCTGACTAATTTCAATACCATGATTTGACAGAATATCTGTCATATATCTATGCACAATATACGTATCATCCAAGGAATAGTAACCACGTGCTATACCTGATTGATTCGTAATGACTACCAATCCATATCCTTTTTCCTGTAATAACCGGAGACCTTCCATACATTTATCTTCAAATTTAAAATCTGCAATTCTATGAAGATAATTAACCTCTTTATTGATGGTTCCGTCCCTGTCCAAAAAAATATATGGTTTCATCCGTTGCTCTCTTCTCTGTTTTTAACTATATATAGTTAACTTTTTAAATTTTAGCAAGTTTATATTCAAAAGTCAACTATGTATAGGTAATCCATCTGTTTTTCTTTGCTACTCTACTTATGATTGCAACATTTAAGGAACACCATTGGGAGATTTATACCATGAACTATTCAGAGATCTATGCATTGCGCATCAAAGATTTGTGTAAGCAACACAATATTACCATTAACAAGCTTGCGACATTGAGCGGTATCCGTCAATCAACGATCAACAATATCATAGCCGGAAGCAGCAAAAATCCAACAATTATTACTCTTCATAAAATTGCATTAGCATTCAGCATGACGCTCAGTGAATTTTTAGATTTTCCAGAACTAAACGAATACTCATTTGAGGATTCCGATGAATAAACTTCTATAATTCATCTACAAAAATGGGTAGCAAGATTTTCTTTTCACACATAAGAAAATCCTACTACCCATCTTTTTATATATCTTCTATAATTATACCTTATTTTTTCTCCAATCCCTCAATCTCCTGCATCCACACATTCACGGATGCATCACTGGGCATGCGCAGGTCTCCACGCGGCGAGAGCGCGATCGTACCTACCTTCGGGCCGTCCGGTATACATGAACGTTTGAACTGCTGTGAGAAAAATCTGCGGTAAAATGTCTTCAGCCATTTATAGATTGTCGCCTCATCATAGCTGCCCGCGAATGCGATCTTCGCCAGACGGTAGACCTTTGCCGGGGAGAATCCGTAACGCAGCACCTGATACAGATAAAAATCATGCAGTTCATAAGGACCGACGAGATCCTCGGTCTTCTGCGAGATCTGTCCATCTTCAGGCGGCAGCAGCTCTGGGCTGACCGGTGTATCGAGTACGTCCAATAACACCTCTGTCAATCTGGCATCTCCACACGTGTCCGCATAATAGCGCACGAGATGACGCACCAGTGTCTTCGGTACGGAACAGTTCACCGCATACATAGACATGTGATCGCCGTTATAGGTCGCCCAGCCGAGTGCCAGTTCCGACATATCTCCGGTTCCAATCACCATACCGCCGTTTTTATTGGCAATATCCATCAGTATCTGCGTGCGCTCACGCGCCTGACAATTCTCATAAGTCACATCATGGATCGCACTGTCATGTCCGATATCCGAAAAATGCTGGTTGACCGCATCTACGATCGATATTTCTCTCAGTTCGGCACCCAGACACCGGATCATACCGACTGCATTCTCATACGTGCGGTCAGTCGTACCGAAACCGGGCATCGTCACCGCCGTGATCTGTTTTCTCGGCAGATCCAGCGCATCAAATGCGCGCACGGTCACGAGCAGAGCCAGCGTTGAATCGAGGCCGCCGGAGATACCGACGACCGCATTCTGACATCCGGTGTGCGCCAGACGCTTCTTCAGTCCCATCGCCTGGATCGCGAGGATCTCCTCACATCGCTTCTCTCGGTCTGCGACATTGCCCGGCACGAACGGAGCCGGATCGACAGATCTGGTCAGTGATGTCTCATGCAATTCCAGCGAAAACTCCTGATATCTGTAGCGTCCGGTATCGCGCACTCCGAATGTGGTCATACGCCTGCGCTCCCCGGTCATTCGCGCCACATCGATCTCCGAATACGTGATCTCATTTGTAAAACGGGCTGCCTCAGCCAGAATGCTTCCGTTTTCCGCGATGATATTGTGTCCGGAAAATACGATATCCTGTGTCGACTCACCCTCTCCGGCACTGCAATAGACATATCCGCATAACAGCCGCGCAGACTGTCCTTTCACCAGTTCTCTGCGGTACAGATCCTTTCCGGTCGTCTCATCGCTGGCAGACAGATTGACGATCAGATCTGCTCCTGCCAATGCATGTCCCGTGCTCGGCGGATCAGGTGCCCACAGATCTTCACAGATCTCCGCTGCCACACGCAGCATCGGATATTCCTCGCAGGTAAAGATCTGATCCGTGCCCATCCACGTCTCGATACCCCGGTCAAAGGTGACCGGCACAGGTGTATGCATACCACTCACAAAATGACGCTGCTCATAAAATTCCCCATAATTGGGAATATGCGTCTTCGGCACGAGTCCGAGCAGTCTGCCGCCACTGATCACCGCTGCGACATTGTAGAGTTTCCCCAGATACTCGAACGGCAGACCGACAAAGATCAGTGCCTGCATCTGCGCCGTCTGCTCCATGAGCCAGCGCAATGCCTCCTTTGCTTCCTTTAATAATAATTCCTGTAAAAACAGATCGTTACAGGTATATCCGGTAAGACACAGCTCCGGACAGACGATCACGGATGCGCCGCCATCCGCTGCTTCAGTGATCTTCTCTAATACAGATACCCGGTTGAACAGGGGATCTGCTACTTTTATATACGGTGTGACCGCTGCTGTTTTTATGAAACCTTGCTGCACTTTGCTATCTCCTTTAACTCATCGATCTCAAATGTATAATCCGTGTTGCAGAAATGACAGTTGACATGGATCGGTTCTCCGTCATCGATCATCTCCTGCAGTCCTTTTTTACCGACACTGATCAGTGCCTTGGTGATACGCTCCTTGGAACAGTTGCAATGGAACTGCACCGGCAGCGTCTCATTGTATTCCACATCAAAGAAAGTCAGCACCTCTTCTAAAATGACTTCCGGTGTAAATCCGCGCTCTAACATCTTCGTTACAGGTTCAAGCGTCGCCAGACTGCCTTCGAGCTTGCTGATGACCTCCTCACTCGTAAAAGGCATAAGCTGGATGATAAACCCGCCTGCCTGTAAGACGCTGCCGTCCTTGTCCACGAGCACACCCAGTCCGACCACAGACGGTATCTGCTCACTCGCCGCAAAATAATAAGTCAGATCCTCTGCGATCTCTCCGGTCTGCAAATCCACCTCTCCGACATAGGGCTCTTTCAGCCCCATATCCTTGATCACACGCAGCATACCGTGTCCCATCGCTCCGCCGACATTCAGATGCCCGTCTGAGCGGGGCGGCAATGCCACGATGGGCACTTCCGGATAACCCTTGACATTTCCCTTTGAATCGGCTGTCACAGTCAGTCCCTTTCCGGGGCCGTCACCGCTGATCTGCAACGTCAGGATATCATTCTCTCCCTTCATCATCGCCCCCATCATCGTACCTGCACTGAGCAGTCTGCCGAGTGCTGCGGTCATGACGGGACTCGTATCATGGCGTGTACGCGCCTCCTCCACCAGATGCTTTGTCGTGACAGCAAATGCACGGATTGCTCCGTCTGCTGCCGTTGCTCTAACCATATAATCCTTCATATCTGTTTCCTTTCGTTATATAATCAATGATCTATCTGTCGTTTATGCCTGCACGCTGCTTTCCGTGCTCGCGCACGACATAGAATACCTTTTCACTCGTCTGGGTCGGCGCACCTCCATCTTCGGCATCGAACGAACGTACATATTCCATCCCGCTGCACGCGATAAATTCACGGATCTGCTCCGGCGTATATCCCTGCTCCTCATGCACTTCGCTCACGCGCTCGAACAGTCCGTTCTCCTGCCGGATAAACAGTGTCAGATCGTACTCGTTCCTTCCGGTCTCCTCATCAAAGAAATTATCCCAGATAAAGCTGGCATCCTCGCCGTTCTCCGCGATCGTCGTATCTCCCATGACTTCACGGAATTTGTACAGTGTATTCAGATCGAAAATAAAAACTCCGCCGGGATCCAGATAGTTATTCGCCAGCCGCAGTGTCTGTATAAAATCCTCCGGTGTCAGCAGATAATTCATCGTATCACACGTACTCACGATCGCGCGCACCGTACCATACAGTTCAAACTCACGCATATCCTGACACAGATAAAGGATCCCGCTGTCATCGGTCTTTTCCCGCGCCTCTGTCAGCATCTCCTGTGAGCCGTCCACACCGATCATGTCATACCCCTCCTGCGCCAGCATACGTGTCTGTGTGCCGGTTCCGCAGCCGAGGTCGAGCACCAGTCCATCTTCGATCCCTTCTTTTTTTAGTTCCGCTATGATCAGGTCACGCCATTTCTCATACGGCACATCCTCCATGAACTGATCGTATACTTCCGCAAACCCGGTATATGCATCCATTTTTCTGCCTCTCTGTCTATGTTTTCCAAAACTGCTCCAGAATAGTATCACTATATCATTTCTGCTGGAAACTTTCTACTAAAAGTTTATTCAGTCTCTTGGAATTACCCCTCGTTTTTGTTACAATTAAGATTCAATGGAGGAACTTACATGCAGCAATTAGATCATCTGATAACAAAAAAGATACGAAGCACTTACGGCAGGCGCATTTTTTCTCCGATCGTATACTGTATTTTTCTGATCATCATCTGGTTTTATACACCGATGCGGACGCTCATCCATCCGTTTGTGATCTCTGATCAGGCACGGATCGCAGAGCTCGCCGGAGAGGGTGAGCGGTATATCTCCACGACACTGCACGACCTGAACTTTACCGGTTACACACAAAGCCGTTTCGGGATGGTCACCGGATATTATTACTACACGATCCGAGAGGACGGCTGCTATCTGGTCATCCTAAACCCCGGCACCTGTGAAGAGGGGCTGCCGCATATAGATGATGTCAGCATTCTCGCCAGTATCCGCATGCAGCCGGAGAGCTATTCGATCCTTGCCGAACATCTGGCCAATGACCTGTCATGGACAACCACCGGATTCTATGACAAGGTTTCGCCCTGCATCATATCCGAACCCGGATTCGGACGCATCGGCAGCACGATCTTATGCTTTTGCTATTTTGCGTCAGGCATCTATGCACTGTTGTCGATCATACAGTATTTATTGTATGCCCTGTTTCCGGTACTCTCTCCCGCCAGCCGCCAGCTCGGTCTGTACGGAAAACGTGCCGAACTGCTCGCGCAGGCCGAAGAAGAACTCGCCACGCTGCCGCAGTTGGCGACCGAGGATATGTACATTACGGAGCACTACTTTATCGCTTTTGCGAATAAATCCGTGACAGTCATTCCGATCAAAGAGATCGTGTGGATCTATAAATATTCCACACTGCACAACATTTTATGGTATCATTTCAGCATTTCCTACACGCTGCATATTACCGCCAACAAACACCTGTACATCCAGTTTCCGAAGAATATGAAGTCCGACATCGACGGCATCATTGACTACCTGTCAGAAGCCAATCACGACATTCTGGTCGGCTTCAATGAAAAGAACCGCAAGGCTGTTCAGGCGATGCCCGGTGTGACGCGATTTGCAGACGGACTGATCGCATTTTTAAAGCAGAAAATTTAAAGCGAGATGCGTATAAAAAATAACGGGTTCGGCGAGGAAGCCGAACCCGTTATTTTTATGCTTATTGATCTCTTACCAGTTGAATAAATTCTTGAAGAAATCCTTAATGCCCTGCAGGATCTTTGCAATAAATCCCTGCGCATCATCAGAATTCTTGATCTGATCGTACAATGATTTTGCCTGATCGATCAGCGAATCCACGTTGATATCCAGCTTGCTGATCTTTAATAATACGCTTGTCAACTGATCCTTCTCATCATCTGTCATTGAGAAATCGTACTTATCCAGTGCTTCGTCGATGCAGTCTCTGATACTGCTCTCGTCCTTCAGACCGCCCTCTAAGACCTTCTGCTTCACATAAGCCATGAATTCCTCTACTTCTCCGTCATCTGCACCCTGAATGATGTCTGCCAGTTCACCGGTCACTACGATCTCATTCATAGCCGCATCCAGACTTTCCTCATCTACCGGCTCTCCGGTGATCTCAGAATATGCCTTCATCGCACCGATCAGGGCCGCTGTACCGGAGATCGGTGTAGGACCTGCCACGATGATATCTGCGTCCTTCAATCCTGCGGTCGCCAGCGCATTCTTATACATACCGACGGTACAGTAATTAATATTTTTCGTAGAGATATTGAGTCCGTTGCCCTTTTCTCTCTGTACGATCACTACGGAAGACAATGCCTTCGTTCCGATCTTCTCTTTGGGCAGATACTCGTCCAGGTACTGGTGCTCCTCTGCATTCGTGATCGATACGACATTATAGTCATCCAGCTTGGCAGGATCGATACCCATGAGACTGAGTACTGTAGCCTTCTGCTCTGCGGACAGATTCTCGCCCAGTGCCAGATAAGGCTTGTCATCTGCCTGGATCTCTACGTTATCATCCTGGTTGATCTCGGATGTATCCTCTGTCGGTTCCGCTTCGATCTCTCCCTCAGCGACCGGGTCAGACTCATCCGTATCATTGAGCAGCATCACATCACCCTGCACTTCATCTGTCGTGCCGTCGAGCACTTCCTCATTCTCGTCAGCAGAGATCTCGCCCTCTACTTCTCCTGCTACGGCAGGTACTGCCATCGAGCAGACACTCACCGATACCATGAGCATCGCCAGCCATTTTTTCATATCCTTCTTCTTCATCTTAGTTCCTCCTTCTTGCGTCCCGGATCAGTGTCCGGTATTCTGTCCGATCCATCCCCATATATCAGCATATACATCTGCCCGGTCATTCTCATTGAGAAGTTCATGCCGGTCATCCTTGTACAGCTTCATTGTAACATTTCCAATACCAGCCTTTTTGAGCTGGTGATATACTCGCTTCACTCCCACTCCGGCATCCCCTACCGGGTCTTTTTCGCCGGATATCAAAAGTATCGGAAGATCCGTCCGGATCTGTCTGATATACTTTTCCTTATTATCATATGCGACTGTCGTGAACAGCCCGTAATAGCCGTTCAGTGTAAAATCAAACGTACACAGCGGATCCGCATAGTATTTTTTCACACTCTCAACATTACGTGACAGCCAGCTCTCCTGCGGTCTGCTTCCGTCCATGCAAAAATCTGCATAGCTTTTTCCAAACGTCGCCTTTTTTACAAAATTACTGCGATAATGCCAGCCCCGGAAGCTCGCGATCGCATGACAGCATGCGATTCCAAAATAGCAGGCCGCATCAGGCACACTACCGGTACCGCAGATGATCGCACCATCGACCACATCACTGTAGACCGTCAGGTATTTGCGCAGCAGATACGAACCCATGCTATGACCAAAA
The DNA here is from genome assembly GCA_050872965.1 of bacterium. Lineage (GTDB taxonomy): Bacteria > Bacillota > Clostridia > Lachnospirales > Lachnospiraceae > W0P33-017. Next base: position 25,915 of record JBNMHW010000017.1, read on the forward strand.
ATCACATACGGCACACCCGGATATACCCGTCGGGTCATATCTGTCACCTGATGCATATCGGCAACCAGCACCTGTGAAGGTCTGGACTTACAAAAATAACCCAGATGCTTACTGTCCCTCACAGACTCTCCATGACCGAGATGATCGTGTCCGACAACAAGAAATCCGTGTGATGTCATAAACTCTGCAAATTCTTCGTAGCGTCCGATATACTCCTGCATACCGTGTACCAGTTGGATCACACCATGCACCACACCGTCATCCGGCAGCCAGCGCACACCGTGTATCTTTGTCTTCGTATCTCTTGACAGAAAATGATAATCCTCTCGTATCATACGTGAACTCCTATCTTAGCATAGTTACACGTATTTTGAACCATATCTGTGAAAAAGTCAACCCTTAGATCTGTTATGTATAGTGCGTGATCACGATCTGTATGCTCGTCATTCCCTGATAACTGTTGATCTGCGGATAGTAGATGAACGAAAACTGCATCTGCTGCGGTTGTCCGTGAAGCAGCGCCTCCACCTCGCGATCGGAGTATTTTTCCCTGTAATAATCTAACAATTCATCTGCATCCCCAAAATATAATGCGTCCACGGTTCCGGCTGTGCTGACTAGCTGCAATTTGAGCATTTTCCGCTCTTTTCCTATAAAATATGCGCGTCTTGCGATCAGTCCGCGATCCGCAAATACCGGTTTTTCGTTGCCGTTTCCACACGGTTCCAGCACCGATAGCTGCCCGATCAGCGTCTCCGTGATATATGAGACCGGCATCGGCACATCGATACGGATCGTCTCCGTCAGATCTTCCTCTGACAATCCGGCCTGTTCACACAGCATCTGTTCAAACTCCTCCAGATGCTCCTTCGCAATCGACAATCCTGCTGCCATCGCATGTCCGCCGAATTTTATGAGCAGCGATCCGACTCTGCTCAGATGCTCATACATATGATAAGCCGGAATCGAACGACCGGAGCCCTTCACACAGTCTTCTCCATCCGTCAGTACATAAGTCGGACGGTAATAGCGTTCCCTCAGACGCCCGGCAATGATACCCGCCAGACTCTCATGTGTCTGCGGCAGATAGACAACAAGCACCGGATTTTTCCACAGTTTTCGTTCTTCTACGATACGGACTGCCTCCTCGACACCTTCTGCCGTCAACTGCTTGCGCTCTTCATTCAGGGATACCAGCTCCTGCGCAATCTGTCTCGCACGCATCGAATTCTTCTCTATCAGCAGTTCCAATGCCCGTTTCGCGGTATCCAGTCTGCCGGTCGCGTTAATGCATGGTCCGATCACATATCCGATGTGGTACGCCCGGATCTGCGCTGCCTCCAGACCACTGCACGCGATCAATGCCTGCAGACCGACATTATCCGTATGCCGTAACTGCCCGAGTCCCAGCGCCGTGATCGTCCGGTTCTCATCACGCAATTCCATCACATCTCCGACCGTCGCAAATGCCGCATAGGTCAGATACTGTTGCCACGCGTCCTGCTGTCCACACATCTGCTGTACCAGCCGCAGGACTTTCCATGCCACAACTGCTCCACAGATTCCCTTGCATGGATAACTGCAGTCCTCACGTTTCGGATCTACCACTGCATCCGCAGGCGGCAGCACAGCCGTCGCCGTATCTCCTTCCCAGTGCAGCGGTACCTCATGATGATCGGTCACAACCACTGTCATTCCCAGATCTTTTGCCAGCGAGATCTCTGCTGCGGCAGCGATTCCGTTATCACAGGTCAGGATCGTATCGCAGCCATCCTCATATGCTTCGCGGATCAGCTTCTCACTCAGCCCGTATCCATCCTTGATCCGGTGCGGCAGCGTATAATCGACATGGGCACCGCAGTTTTTCAATCCATCATATAATATATATGTGGCAAAAATACCATCTATATCATAATCTCCGATAATGCGGATCTTCTTCTGCTGCCGGATCTTTGTATGTAAGATCTGCGCTGCCACCTGTGCATCACACAGCAGCTCGGGCTCATGCAGTTGTTCGATGGACGGATGAAAATACGCATTCAGTTCGTCCTCCCCGGTTACTTCCCGGTTACGCACGATACGCGCGATCACCGGATCTACGCCATAGGTTTCTCCGATTTTCTTAAAATCAGCTCCTTTTGCGAGTACCACCCATTTTTCAGGTTTCTTTCTCATATATTCTGCCTTTCTCTAATATTAGGTGATTGCGAAACTATTTATCATCTGGCTGTCTGGCTACGGATGCAGGAGAATCCCGATCAGATTGCTCCGGTTGTCCTGCGGTGTCTCGCTGTCTCTTCAGCTTGGGCTCGATGTGTCCTTCGGTTCCCTCGCACACATAGCCTGCAGCTTTCAGATATGACATGAGGTACGTTATCGATTCGCTCGCACATTTTCGGACAAACGTCGTAACTGACAAGATCTCCTGCATCCGCAGCCTCCAGCCTTGCGTTACATATTGTCCGCGAAACGTATTCATTGTGTAGATTGGGCATGCAAGCACAAACACAGTTCGCCAAATAACAGCAGCGCGAGCAAGGCATTGTCTGATTTTGCTGCCTTTGCACGATGGAACTGAGACTCCAAATTGTGGAAGCCGCTGCTGACACAATTTTGTTTTTTCGGAGGCTCAGTGGAATGATTCGTGCAACGAAAGCACAATAGACTGCTTGCGGGAGCTGCATTTTCATGAAATATGTGCTTGCATGCCTCATATCATGACAAAAAAAGTTTCGCAATCACCTATTCTATAACATAAACGAAGGGAGAGCCCGATTGACTACAGACTCTCCCAAATATTTTTTAATATACGATACGGTTACGACCACTCTGCTTGCCCTTATAGAGCTTATCATCGGCCTCCTTGATGTTCGCATCCATCGATATATGCGAATCATACTCTGTCAACCCCAGCGTCATCGTGACATGGATCACCTGATCCTCATAAGGGATCTCCAGCCGGTTGATCTTCAACTGCATCTTGGACAACTCACTCCACGCATCATCACCATTCATATCTTCAAACAGAAACAGGAACTCCTCCCCGCCCCAGCGGGCAACGGCTCCCACTTCTGCCATATGTTCACGGAACAGATCTGCCAGTCTGCGCAGCACCTCATCACCACATTCATGTCCGTATGTATCGTTGATCACCTTAAAATGATCGATATCTCCGATCGCCACCGACAAAAACTGCATCTCACCACGGTTATACTTCCTCAGACAGCGATTCGCATGATCCAGCATACGGAAGCGGTTCCACAGCTTTGTGAGCGGATCGGTCGATGCGATCTGCCGCAATTCCTTATTGTACTCCTGCAGACGGCTCTCCATCTGAAACGCATCCTTGGTAAAATATATTCCGGTGAACATGATCATCGTGCCTTCCAGCACAATGCTCACCAGATACATATACATTTCCAACTGATCGGGCAGGGCTTCGATACCTGCCGGTCGTATAAACTGCCCGTGTGCATACAAAAAAGCCCGAATCACATACAGGATGAGCAGTGTCCGTACCGGATGCCTGCGATCCACAAGCAGATCTACCACGATCAGCGCAAACATAAAATGCTGAACACCGGTATCACCGCCAAATAACACATAAAAGCTGCCCACCCAGAACACGGTCGTCATATTCAATATGACATAGGCGTGATGCATCTTGTCCTGATAAGTACGCCAGAACACATACGCATACAGTACAAAAAAAGCCGCACTGATCACAGCCAGATAATGCCGTCCGAAAAGGACAAACCCCACACATATCATGACCAGATACAGCATAAAAATAAGTGCGGACATGCGCAGCACAACGAGAATTTTCGGAGACTCGTTTTTATTTTGAGGTTCCTGAAAGACCAGATCCTTGATCTTGTTAAAAATAGACAATGATCCCTCTCCCCCTTTAATTACATATGAATACATTTTACCACATCAATTTTAGTATTACCAGAATTTTTCAAAAGTTTTTCTTTTTTCGGAACCCATCTGCTCACTGAAAATATACTAAATTAACAACTGACAGGAGTGTTCGTGGCTGCCGTTTTCTGCAGCCGCGCATTTTTTGTATGAAACAACTCTATGCTATGCAGGACACCACAGATACAGGCACTCTGCAGGTCAACGTCACCTCCCGTGTCCAGAATTCACCGATCCCGGACGCGACGATCGCACTCAGCTACAGCGGTGACCCCGATTCCACACTCGAATCACTGCAGACAGACGAATCCGGTCAGACCGAAACCGTCACACTCGATGCACCACCGGTTGAATACAGTCTGGATTCCGGTCAGGAAAACCAGCCGTTTGCGCTCTATACGATCCAGATCCGCGCCGAAGGCTACCATCCGCTCAATATTTCCGGAATTGAGATCTTCTCCACGATCAAAGCCATTCAGAACGTTGCTCTGACACCGCTCGATTATGAAGCCCGTTTCCGCGAGAGCATCGATATTCCGGTCAACACACTGTTCGGCGACTATCCGCCAAAGATCGAAGAATCCGAGATCAAGCCGATCGATGAGAGCGGCGAGATCGTTCTCAGCCGGGTCGTGATACCGGAATATGTCGTTGTGCATGACGGACCACCGACCGATTCCCGCGCCAACGACTATTATGTCCGCTATAAGGATTACATCAAAAATGTCGCATCCAGCGAGATCTATGCCACCTGGCCGGATGCGACGATACGTGCGAATGTCCTCGCGATCATGTCCTTTACACTGAACCGTGTATTTACGGAGTGGTAGGGGAACCTGTACTTTCGAGTAAAAAATCATTTTGGTAGTCTACGCTGATCTTAAACTTTATGTGGATCTCTTCATCTTTTACGACAATCTGATCGATCAATGCAGACAGCAGCATTCGTTTCGTCCGGACATCTGATTCCTCAAAGAGTTCTCTCCAATTCGGTATGAGTTCCATAAACTGCTTCATATCCTCACTCTTGATGGCGATCTCTTCCAACTGCTCCTTTAATCTGTCCTGGCCTGCCTCCAGTTCTTTTTTTCTTGCCTCTTTCTCACCGATCATGGACGACAGCTTATCTACACTGAAAGCAAATTCTCCTCGGATAGCTTCCGGCAGTTTATCCTCCAGCGTACCTATATCTGTATCCAGACCTTTGAGCAATTTGTCAAGTTCTTTCATTTTTCTTTGTATGGATGCGCTTTGCTGCTTCTGCATTTCCTCTATCTCTGCACTGATATCGATTTTCTTTAAACGATCCAGATAATTCTCCACAGTGGTAAACACAATGGATTCCAAGTACTCCTGTGAATAAGAACTGCGTGGTTTACATTGATTCGGGCATCCGTAACGCCCGACATACGATACCTTCTTTTCTCCTGTCGTCTTGCGCGTCCAGTGATTGGCATATCCTGTATTTTTCAATTTTGCCCCACAGTACCCACAGCAGACCATACCCGTGAGCGCCAGCTTTCCTCTTGTCGAAAAAGGAACGTTGTACTGCTCCATGTACAGTTCATTGTTCGCCTGCTTTGATTCGCCGAGCTTTCTCTTGCGCTCCTCCCTGATCTCCTGCGCCCGCTCCCATACTTCCTGCGATACGATCATCAGCTCTGGATTCTGCTCCTTTGCATATGTCCAATCTTTTCTATCCAGACGAACATAGCTTTCTCGTCCGCTCTTTCTTCTGTTATATGCAACATATCCCATATAAACAGGATTCATCAGAATACTTCTGATCGTCCCCGCTTTCCATTCTAAAGCAGCAGGGGCTGATATTCCATTTTCATTTAATGTTTTTGCAATTTTCTGAAAACCCATACCCTGATTGACTGCGTATGAAAAAATCATGCGCACGACCTCAGCCTGCTGTGGAACGATCACCAATTTATGTAATGCTCTGCCATGATTGCTGATCTCTCCAGACAAGGCTAGTTTATAGCCAAATGGTGCTTTTCCACCTACAAACTTTCCTTCCCTGACCATCTCCACCATGGTATCATGCACGCGCATACCTGTCTTTTTGCTTTCACCCTCGTTCTGCCAGAATCGAATATAGTTGAGCAGTTTGTCTATATGCTCCTCTGTCTTTAACTGACCATCTTTGATCGTCCAGACTTCGATTCCCATGCGATTCAGTTCCGCCACATAAAAACTGTACTCTTCCTGTCTGCCTATTCGATCTGACATATACGCAAGCAAAATATCAAACGCTCCCTGTTTTGCATCCTGCATGATCTCCTGAAGCACTTCTCTGTCCTCCACGCCATTGTGATATGCCGAGATGCCTTTTTCCAAGTATTCCCTGTCAAATACCCAATCAGAATGCTTCCTGATAAACTGCTCCGCTTCCGCCCGCTGTATCGGAATATCATCATCGTGTAACTGTTGTCTTGACGATACTCGAAGCAGCGTTCTCACTCTCTTGCCCATGGCTCATTCCTCCCTTCATGCTATTTCCCGTCTGGGGGTGGAATGGTACCGCGTGGAAGCTGTTTTGTAAATAGCTTTTTTGAATTTTATCCATGTAAATCTCTTTTAACATATGTTCCAATCGTTTCGCATCTCCGGGGTCAACAGTATAAGGAAATTCTATAGTGATTTTTACCTTTTTCTTTCCGACTTCTAACTCTTCTAAACATGTTTCCATATGATCACGCCTACTATTTCTACTTGCTATACTCTTATGTGCAAGTGTATTTTGATATTCTCTCTATTGTCTGCCATGACAAATATTACAATCTAGAGTTGTCATTTTTCAGGTAGCTGGGTATAGAAAAAGAGCATCTACCCAGGGGAATTAGGTAAATGCTCTATATTTGTTTTTATTAGATGTTGATCGTTGCTGTAACTGCGATATCGTCAATCTCATCATCCAAGTCTATATAGGGGGCTCTCTCTGCATTTGCAACCGGCTCGCCCTCCGGTGTCGGCAACGTAGTTTCTCCGCATCCGGTCACAAGCGCTGCTGATCTCCAAACAACACAAGGTATTCTTGTGCTTTTTGCAACGATATGTTCAATTTTTTCTGCAATCTTGCCAGAATATCATCTTCTGATAAACCAAACTCATATCCGGTCTCTACTATTTCTTCCGCTTTTCCTTCTGCAATTCCTTCTCTTCTCGTTTCTTCAAATACAGTACACATATCAGCCTCTCCTTCCCTTTCCACTATATTATAATCAATCTTACAATTTGCTGCTCCTGCCCTTCCATACCAAGCATTACAAGTTCCACGTCATATGCTGTAGATTTCTTCCTAATCTTGACATTATCCCTTGCCGCACCTATGCTCTCGGTATAGTCCCTATGCTCCAGCACAGAGGACTCTTCTGTATCCATATCTTCCAGTTCCTCCGGCTTTATCATCTGCTCCCCGTCAAACAATACCGCATTGAAAAAATCTGCAAATTGCTCATTATTTCGCCAATAATTTTTCACAACGATATCCGGTTTTAAATCTTGTTTTTCGTTTCCCATGCATTACTTTCCCTTCATTTTCCTAGATTATACAATGCGAAATATCGCCGTTCTTCAATTACTTTTCACTCTGTGCTTCTTTAAATAATCATATGAGAATATCTTTACCCCACATTGAAACTCATGTAAAAACTCTATTTTTCTTTGGTATGCCCCCACCAGCTTATCAATGGTTTCTGTCTGGTTGGCTGCCGGATCTTTCATAAATAAACTGTATACCTCATCAGCAGACGGCAGTTTATCTATATCCACCAGCATTGGATTTGAAACATACTCCAAAAGCTCTATTTCATATTTTTTAAAAGATGTAACCGCGATATTCAGCAAATCATAACCAACCTTAATATTTCCTGTATTGTAAAACATACTGTTACCGCTATCAAATATCGGTGCCGGCTTAATCAATTGCATTGATTTGCTGTCTCTGATTACACCAAAGTTATTTAGATGTCTGTCCGTATTGGTGATGATAAAATCCGTTAATATCTGATATTCCATAAATTCTCTCATGTAATGAATGTCAATACCATGCGTTCCACAATACTGTATATATGTTTCATAGTAATTACTTTGATTGGATTTTTTTACACTATTAATAATGTCTATTGCCGGAACAAACTCTGTATTGATTGATGTAAAATTGGGGCACTCACACCCAATGACCGGCTGTCCATCTGAAGAAATCTCTATCAAACTATAAGGTGCATATTCAAATTTTCCCTGTCTCCTGTGTATTTCCGTTGCCAGAACTTCACACAGGCTTTGTCTGCATGTATTGTTATAATTTCCTTTTACAAGACGTCTGGTACCATACTCGTCTATAATCCACTTTTTCTTCAGGTCACCCTTTAATGACGCGCTGGGTACAAAATTCGTTTTTCCGGCTATTGATTTCCTATCATCGCCTAAATCCAGTGAATATGTTGACGAAAACTGATTTTGATATAAATTGATTTTTCCCCATGTATAGTCACTATCCTTTGGACAAATCCAATAATGATCTGTAAGTGACAGACCCAGATTATTTATCATATAATCAAGTACATTTTTTTCACCCATCATGTCCAAATCAACTTTTATCCGCTGTCTTGTTACCGGAATGCCCCGGTTCAAAACCCATTCCGCAACTCTGTCATTCAGATTCTTAGATGATAATTCTAAAAAAGGAAGCTTGTGAGCTATTTTATCATTGACTTTTACTGCCAGTATACTATGATTCACATATTCAAATACAGCTAATCTCTCATTTTCATGCATTAAAAAGAATATCATTTCTCAGTCCCCATCCTAAAAGTATTCTTCAGCTAATTTCTGCAGCTTATTCATTGACTCTGCCTTTTTTATATGTCCCTCTACTTCTACAGATAATAAACCCTCTTGCGCCCATTCATCATCTTGTATATTGTTCCATGTTGCACCGGCTGATGAAGATATTGTCTCATTGCCATATACGATGTTCACTGTTTTATTGTCATCCAAAAGAATCAATTTTGCTTCTTTACCTTTAATTATAAGCTTCTTTATAATTTTCATATTCTGTTATCTCCTTCAGATGCCTATACACACGCTATCCCTTTTATGTTTAAAATTTTATTTTTATACTTATATCGTTCGGATCTTATCATTGGTTATTTTATTATACTATCAGTATCAGGGATTTACAAGCATTGCACATGACAACAGCGCTGGATTTTATAACGGTTTCATAGCCAAGCCATTACTCGAAACTATCTGCTTCGATGTACCGGAACAAAGGCTACAACTTCACGATCACCTCCTCCACGGCATATGATCAGAAATGGTCCTACGGACGCACGATCTATGATACGATCTCCAATGTCGTCGATGAGATGTTCGAAAACTATCTGTCCAGACCCAATGTTACCCAGCCGATCCTGACTCAGTACTGTGATGGGCGTAACGTATCGTGTCCGAACTGGCTGTCACAATGGGGTTCCAAATATCTGGGCGATCAGGGCTACTCTGCGATCCAGATCCTGCGTAATTACTATGGTAACAGCATCTATATCAACACCGCTGATGAGATCTCCGGTATTCCCTCCTCGTGGCCCGGCTATGATCTCAGCGTTGGATCAAGCGGTTCAAAGGTGCGCCAGATCCAGCAGCAGCTCAACCGTATTCACCGCAACTATCCGGCGATCCCCACGGTCACTGCCGATGGCATCTATGGCAGCTCCACACGTGATGCAGTCCGCAAATTCCAGTCGGTATTCGGTCTGCCCGTTACCGGAGTGATCGATTATCCGACCTGGTATAAGATCTCCGAGATCTACGTGGCTGTGAGCCGCATCGCGGAATTGAATTAAATGTATGCAACGCAAAAAGCGTGTCCGGATTCACCGGACACGCTCATTATGTATGCTCTTCCATCAGTTATCAGCAGATCTTATTCACCTAAAATCTTTTTGATTGCTTCCAGAACACGGTCAGCCTGAAACGGCTTTACAATAAAGTCCTTTGCTCCGCTCTGGATTGCCTCGATAACCATTGCCTGCTGTCCCATTGCGGAACACATAACAACATTGGCACCGGCATCTGCTGCCTTGATCTGCTTCAGACTCTGGATTCCATCACAATTGGGCATCGTAATATCCATCGTTACCAGATCAGGCTTCAGCTCCTTGTACTTTGCAAGTGCTTCATTACCATCTGCTGCCTCACCTGCGATCTCATAACCGCCCTTGGTCAAAATATCCTTCAACATCATCCGCATAAACGCTGCATCATCTGCGATCAAGATTCTCTTAGCCATCTCTTATCCATCCTTTACAATATTTCTAATTCGAATTCATGTTTTCACGTGCTTAGCAATAAACGCCACGATCTGTTTCAAACATTTTCACGAGTTCGCACTCCACTACTCGTTTCATTCTACACAATATTTATCTATTTTGCAAGCTGTTTCGCAAAGTTTCTCTTATTTACTCAAACTTCCCATACCTAAAACTGGGTTCGCACCTTGAAAATTCAATATTTCAGCTAACAAAATATCGATTTATGCCGCTACTGCTTCCGGATGAAGTGCATTCCGCAGATATCCCGGTAGTCTCGATTCAAAATCA